>JBILFC010000092.1:0-9777 GCA_044351785.1 Bdellovibrionota bacterium | reverse complement strand
GGGCAAGTAGCGCTTCAGAGATAGAAAAGGATTTACTTGATACGGGCATTTTACCTTACGTTTCATCTATCAAAACTAGGGCATCAGATCGGGATAATTGGAAAGATAAGTCAAGCCAGATTCGCTCTATTCTTACCGAATTTGGGATATTAGCTGATCAAGCTATAATGATAGGTGATGTACCTTCTGATATCGAAAGTGCTAGGGCAGAAAATTTGAAAGCTGCTTACGGAGTATTAACAGGTGGAATTAGGCGGGATGTGCTTTTAGCAAGCGAGCCAAGTGAGATTTTTTCTAATCTCTATGATCTTAAGACCTCTCTTTTTAAGTAGCTGAATTTAAATGAAAATAATAAATATTGATCTAATAGGTAGAGCAATTTAGCAGATACTATGCTATTTATGGTAAAAAATTAGGAGAACAACAAGGTGAAGACAGCAGAGATCAGGGCAGGATTTTTAGAATTTTTTAAAAGTAAAGGGCATCAAATTGTGCCTAGCTCTAATCTTGTACCCATAGGTGATCCAACTCTTCTTTTCACAAATGCTGGAATGGTTCAGTTTAAGGATGTGTTCTTAGGGACAGATCCGAGGCCATATTCAAGAGCCACAACTTGTCAAAAGTCACTTAGAATATCAGGTAAGCATAATGACTTGGAAAATGTTGGAAGAACAGCAAGGCACCATACGTTCTTTGAAATGCTTGGAAATTTTTCTTTTGGAGACTATTTTAAGGAAGATGCGATTAAATATGCTTGGGAGTTTATAACCGAGGTTTTAAAATTACCTAAAGAAAGACTTTGGGTTACGATTTTTGAAGAAGATGATGAGGCTGGAGAGTTATGGAAGAAAACATCTGTGCTTCCTGGAAGAATTTTAAAAAGAGGGAAGAGTGATAATTTCTGGGCGATGGGAGATACTGGCCCATGTGGACCATGTACGGAAATTTTCTATTTTTTAGGTTCAGATGATTATATTCAGAAAGGAGAAGAGCTTTTAGCTGATGACCCTACGTACGTAGAAATTTGGAATCTTGTTTTCATGCAGTTTAATAGAGATACCAAGGGGACGCTTCATTCCTTACCTAAGCCTTCAGTAGATACTGGTATGGGGCTTGAAAGAGTAGCTGCGGTTAAGCAAGGTAAAATGGCTAATTATGACGCAGATAGCCTTAGATCAATCATAGCTTTTACTGAAAAACTTTCAGGGCATAGTTATTTAGGGGTTGATTATACCGAGCGAGATGCTACAGAAGATATTCAGTATGCTTATGACGTTGCATTTAGAGTCGTCGCGGATCATTCTAGATCTTGTGCGTTCCTTGTCGCGGAAGGTGTTCATCCTTCTAGTGATGGTAGAGGATATGTATTAAGGCGGTTAATTAGAAGGGCATGTAAACACGGAAGAGCTTTAGGTCTAAAAGAACCTTTCTTAAATGTTGTCTGTAAAGAAGTGATCAGTACCTATTCGGACGTATATCCTGAGCTTCTAAAGGAACAGAGTAACATAATAAGAATTATTCGTGATGAGGAAGAGAAATTCCTTTCAACTTTTGAAACTGGTTTAAATATTCTTGAAAAACGGACTCAGGCAGTTCTAGCTGAAAACAGAAAGATATTAGATGGTGCTACTGCATTTCAGCTTCATGATACTTATGGATTTCCTTTTGATTTAACTGAAGACATTGTTAGAGCAAAAGGTATGAGTGTTGATGTAGAAGGCTTTACTGAAGCTATGGAAGCTCAGAGAGAAAGATCTAGATCTGCAAGAAGTTCTCAAACAGCACTTATAATTCAAAGAGCTGTAAAACCTTATGCTACAAAGTTTGTTGGCTATGACTATCTTGAGTATGAAACTAAGGTAGTTGGCCTTTACGATGAGAATGGTCCACTTAAGAGTGCTAAGGAAGGTGCTGAAATTGCAGTCGTAGTTGAAAATACTCCTTTTTATGCTGAGTCTGGTGGGCAGGTAGGTGATACGGGTAGAATTACTCATGCTTCAGGTACAATTGATGTTGTAGATACTATTAAGGCAGGTGGAGATACTATTGTTCATATCGGAAAAGTACTTGATGGAGAGTTCTCAGAAGGGATGGAAGTCCGTATGGCTGTTGATGCTGTTAGGCGTAATCAGATAAGAGTGCATCATAGCGCAACTCACGTACTTCACCTTGCTTTAAGAGAGGTCTTAGGATCGCATATAAAACAAGCCGGATCTAGGGTGAGTGAAAATAGTTTTAGATTCGATTTCACACACGGGGATTCTTTAAGTCGTGGTGAGTTAGAAGAGATTGAAGCTAGTATAAACAAGTATGTATTAGCAAATCATGAAATTAATACACATGTTTTACCAATAGAAGAGGCTAAGAATATCGGTGCTGTGGCACTTTTTGGCGAGAAGTACGGAGATGTTGTTAGGGTCGTGCAAATTGGAGATAGGTCCAAGGAGTTCTGCGGTGGTACTCATGCAGGTAGATCTGGTGATCTTGGAATCGTACAAATTATTTCTGAAGGGTCTGTTTCTTCTGGCGTAAGAAGAATTGAAGCGGTAGCAGGTCTTAGGGCTGTATCTGAAGTAAGTAAGTCTAAGTCTGTATTATCGAATCTTTCAGAAGTCCTGCAAGCTAATTCAAGTGAGTTATTGAGCCGTGTTGTTAGTACCCAAGATCGATTAAGGGAACAGGAAAAAGAACTTTCTCGGCATAGACAAAGTGATTTAAGCTCTCTTTCTGAGACCTTGTTTAATTCTGCAAAGGAGAGATCCGACGGATATAAAATTATATCTTCTAAGTTAGATGGGGTTCAGGTTGCTGATCTAAGAACATTAACAGATTCTCTCAGAGATAGATTGGGATCTTCTTGTGTTTGTTTAATTTCTACAGAAGAAGATAAAATGCAGATGATCGTTGCAGTAAGTAAGGACTTATCTAAGAAGATTTCTGCCGGTGAGATTGTTAAGAAGCTTGTTGCGATTTCAGGTGGAAAAGGTGGTGGACGTCCAGATCTTGCTCAGGCAGGTGGCGGAGATATAAGTAAGATAGAGGAAACTCTGAAGGCATTTGAGGCTTTAGTATAATATATGCTAATTGAAGAGGCAGCTCCATCTAAGTTTTCGCAGTTTCTGGTTAGGCGTGGTGATTGGATTATATTCTTTGTTACTACTTTTGTGGTCAGCCTTCTTTTGAGCCTTACTATTCATGGTATTATTGGGCCAGCTAAGTATAAAGAAGGTCAAATTGCAAAAACTACTGTTAGATCGTCTAGGGATATCTTGGTTGAAAAGGACGTTGGTAGTGTTAGTCAGTTTGCGGAAATAAAAAGAGGAGAGGTTATTGTTCGAGCAGGGGACCGAGTTACCAGGGATCAGGCTCAGAAATTAATTTTATTAAAAGCTGAAAGCAAGGCTACTGATCCTATTCGAGTATGGGGTGGGTATTTTATTCTTACCTCTGTGTTGCTTCTATCTTGTTATGCTTTTATGAGGCGTTATTACTTTAGCTTTAAGCCATCTAATAATGATCTTGTTGTCCTTTCTGTGACGTTAATTTCAAGTTTGGTGCTGATACAATTGTTTTCTATCCTAGGTAATTCTTTAAGTGAGAGTTTTTCATATTTTGAACCTGATACTTTCTTGTTAGCGACTCCTCTTTCGGTTGGGGGGATGTTGCTGCAGGTTATACTGGGAGCCCCGGCGGTGTTACTTTTTGTTTTGGTTTTCTCTGTGTTAACAGGTGTGTTCTTAGAGAGTTCTTGGTTGTTTCTAGTTCTCATTGTTTCCGGAAATTTAATAGCTTCATTCGGAGTAAGACGATGTACAAAGAGGAGTGTGTTTTTAAGAGCCTCTTTAAAAGTCGCACTTGTTAATGCTGTTGTTGTGTTATCTTTTCTGCTTCTTCATGGTCAATTTGAGAACGAAGAAAGGATATATAGAGTCTTGTTTGTGATGTTAAGCGGCGTTCTTTCAGGGATTATCTCAGCGAGCTTTGTGCCACTTGCGGAATTTTTTGGTAAGTACACAACAGACATGCGGCTTTTAGAGCTTTCATCCTTAGATCATCCTTTGTTAAGAGAGTTGTCAATTCAAGCACCTGGGACATGGAATCACTCAATGGTTGTTGGGCAGATGGCGGAAGCAGCTTGTGAGGCAATAAGGGCTAATCCACTTTTAGCAAGAGTCGGTGCTTATTATCATGATGTCGGGAAAAGTAAGTATCCAGCCTATTTTATTGAAAATCAACACGGAGAAAATAGGCATGATAAGTTAACACCATCGATGTCCGCCTTGATTATTAAAGCCCATGTTAAGGACGGAATTGACATGGCAAATGAACATCGCTTGCCACAAGTTCTAAAGGATATGATTCAAGAACATCATGGTACTTCCTTAATTGAGTTTTTCTACGATAAGGCTAAGAAAGAGTCTGAGGAGGGAGAAGCTGTAGATGAAAGTAATTTTAGGTACTCAGGTCCTAAGCCACAATTTAAGGAGTCAGCCGTTTTGATGTTGGCTGATGCAATTGAAGCAACAAGTAGGACGCTTCCAGACTCTTCTCCAGCGAAGCTCCAAGGTTTGGTTCAAAAGACTATAAATAGAATTTTTGCAAACGGTGAGCTTGATGAGAGTGGGCTTACTTTGAAAGACCTTCATCTTATTGCAAAGTATTTTGTTAGGGTGCTTAATGGTATTTATCATAAGCGGATTGAGTACCCTGATGCACCAACTAAGGAAAAAAAGAGTAAGACAGAAACTTCTAGTAGTCAAAGTAATGGAAAAAGTAAAGATTCGGAAATTAAGCAGCAAGAAATTAAACCTAGTGGAGATAGTCCTGAAGGACAAGGTGAAAAAGGGCCTACTTCGAGTGATAAAGAAGAGTCAGCTGAAGAAAGTGGCGGAGATACTCTTAGAAGACTTGGGATCCAGAAGTAAGGAGGTAACCTTACTTTTTACCGACGATAAGGAGCTTCAACATTTAAATTCTACCTATAGGGCTAAGGATAAACCAACGGATGTACTTTCTTTTCTTTCTGAGGGTGATTATTTAGGGGATATTGCCATCTCTATACAGACGGCTCGTAGGCAAGCTAAAGAGTATGAGGTTAGTTTACAAGAAGAGATTCTTAGATTAATGATTCATGGAATTTTGCATCTTCATGGGTATGACCATGAGGGAGTTAGTAAGGTAGAAGCTAACAAAATGCGGAAACTTGAAGCAAAGTTTTATGAAGAATTAAAAGAGATGTTATGAGTGAAATTTTAATAACTTTATCAGATTTAGTACAGCGAATAGGGCGACTTGAAGAGCGCTTTATGGCGTTGGGGGGGTACCTTTGACCTCGAAAATAAACAAGAGAGATTGCTCGAACTAGATAGAGTTACTTCTGATCCTAATTTCTGGAATGAGGCTGATAAGGCTCAGGTCGTATCAAGGGAAAGATCTGAAATATCAGCTCTTATAGATAGGGCAATGGGACTAAAAGCTAAAATAGAAGACTTAAGAGTTCTTGCGGATTTGATATGTGAATCGGGTGAAGAGAGTGAGTTTTTAGATTTAAGTCGAGAAATTGATTTAGTTGAGCCAGAATTATCATCTTTTGAACTAGGTAGAATGCTATCTGGTCCGCATGATGTTCAAAATGCAATACTTGAAGTTAATGCTGGTGCTGGTGGTACTGAAGCTCAAGATTGGGCTGAAATGCTTCTTAGAATGTATGTAAGGTGGGCAGAGAAGAAGAAATTTAAAACAGATGTTCTCGATATTAACACTGGCGATGAAGCGGGAATTAAGAGTTGTACCTTGTATGTAGAAGGTACTAATGCTTATGGGTATCTTAGGTCAGAGAGAGGAGTTCATAGGTTAGTTAGAATTTCTCCTTTTGATTCTAATGCTAGAAGGCACACTTCCTTTGCTTCTGTTTCAGTTATGCCTGATATTGAGGAAGAGATAGATGTTGAAATTAAGACCGATGATCTTCGGATAGATACATTTAGAGCAGGTGGTGCTGGTGGTCAGCATATTAATAAAACTGATTCCGCTGTTCGTATTACGCATATTCCCACTGGAATAGTTGTGGCTTGTCAGAATGATAGATCTCAGCATAAAAATAAAGCTTATGCGATGAAGATGTTAAAGTCTAAGCTTTATGAGGTGGAAGCTCAGAAGCAAAGAGAGGAGTTAGCGAAAATAGCTGGGGAAAGAAAAAAGATTGATTTTGGTAGTCAGATTAGGAATTACGTAATGCAGCCTTATCAATTGGTTAAGGATGCAAGAACTGATGTGCAGACTTCAGATGTTACTGGTGTGATGGATGGCGACATAGATAGATTTATAGAAGGTTATTTGTTGGATACTGATTTAAATATTGATTAAGGACTGTTATGTTTAATGGAAACACTTTTGGTAATCTCTTTAAGGTTACTACTTTTGGTGAAAGTCATGGTGTGGCTTTAGGAGTTACTATTGATGGTTGTCCAGCGGGCATTGAAGTTGATTTGGACTTTATTAGAAGTGAATTAGATAGGAGAAAGCCTGGGCAATCTAATCTTGTAACTCCTAGGAAGGAGAATGATGATTTTGAAATTCTTAGTGGTATTTTTGAAGGTAAGACTACTGGTACTCCGATAGGTGTAATTTTTAGAAATACAGATGCTAAGTCTAAGGATTATTCAGATATTAAAGATACGTTTCGGCCAGGGCATGCTGATTTTACATATCATAATAAATATGGCCATAGAGATTATAGAGGAGGGGGGAGATCTTCTGCGAGGGAAACAGTGGCACGAGTATTTGCGGGAGCTCTAGCGAAGCAGATTTTAAAATCTAAGGGTGTTAGTTTTCGTGGTGGTTTAATTCAAGTTGGAGACATAAAGGCCGAAAAAAGAGATTGGGATTATGTAGAGTCTAATCCTGTTCGATCTACCGATCCCGATAAGACTGAAGCAATGATAACTTTAATAGAGGATCGTAGAAGAGAGCGAGAATCTGTAGGTGGTATTGTGGAAGTTAGGGCACAGGGAGTTCCAGTAGGTCTTGGTGAGCCAGTATTTTCTAAGTTAAGTGCTTTAATCGGTGGAGCCATGTTTTCAATCCCTGCCGTAAAGGGAGTGGAGATTGGTGATGGATTTTCTTTAGTTGAGAAGAAAGGATCTGAATCAAATGATGAGATGGATGAGAATGGTTTTAAATCTAATCATCATGGGGGAGTTCTAGGAGGACTTTCTTCTGGGGAAGAAATAGTTGTAAGGTTAGCAATTAAACCAACATCATCCTTACCGAAGGAACAAGATTCGGTCGACCTAAACGGTGTTCCAGTTAAGGTTGTTACGAAGGGTCGGCATGATCCTTGCGTTGCGATCAGAGCGGTTCCTATAGCCGAAGCGATGTTAGCTTTAGTGTTAGTTAATTTGTTAATGGAACAAGAAAGTAGAGTAGCATTTTAAGAGTTGATTTTAACTATCTTATCTGATATTATAGTCGCTATAAGCTATCAGATATTAGATTTTAATGAACGCTAGTCAAGCTATTTCGTCTCTTCCTCTACCTGTAAAACGAGCCTTAATTAAACTAGGGCGGGATATTAGCGATGCTCGGCGCCGCAGGCGTATTTCAACAGCAATAATGGCTGAGCGTACTTCTATTAGTCTTATGACTCTTAATCGAATAGAAAAGGGCGATCCCGGTGTGGCTTTTGGATCTTATGCAAAAGTATTATTTTCTCTAGGTATGATAGAGCGCTTAGCTGATATTGCAGATGTAAGACATGATAAGATAGGAATGGAGCTTGAGAGTGAGAATCTTCCGAAGCGAATTAGGAAACCAAAAAAATGATTGCTAGGAACTGAAAATGGAGCGCCAAGTTTTTGTATATTTAGATCTTAAGGGAATACCAGCTTTGGTAGGTAAGCTATGGGCTCGGGTTCGTGGTAAGAAGGAGAGTACTAGTTTCGAATATGATAGTACTTGGCTTCAGAGAGAGGATAGATTCTCATTGGAGCCTGCTCTGACCTTGGGAGAGGGAGTTTTTTATTCTAACACAGATAAGCCACTCTTTGGTGCAATGGGGGACTCCGCACCAGATCGTTGGGGTAGAACGCTTATGCGAAGAGCAGAAAGAAGAAGAGCTTTGGAAGTTAACGAGACACCTCGCACCCTATTTGAAATGGATTATTTACTTTTGGTAGATGACGCTAGTCGACAGGGAGCAATGCGTTTCTCCTCAGAATTAGGAGGACCATTTCTAGCTCAGTTAGAATATCATAAAGTTCCGCCCTTGGTAAAATTGCCAGATCTGTTATCGGCGGTTGAACATATTGAAGATGAAAGCGAAACAGCGGAGGAGTTAAGACTATTACTTGCGCCTGGATCTTCTTTGGGGGGAGCTAGGCCTAAAGCGTCTGTGGTAGACGCTATTGGCAATATGTTCATAGCTAAGTTTCCATATAAGGACGATGATTTGGATGTTGTACTGTGGGAAGCTATCGCTCTTACTTTGGCGCAACAATCTGGAATAGATATTCCGAAATTTAGAGTTGAAAAAGTGGGAAGTAAATCCGTATTACTACTTAAGCGTTTTGATAGAGACGGAGAATTGGGGCAAATAAGAGTACCATTTTTATCTGCCATGAGCATGCTTGATGCAAGTGATAATGAAGATCATAGTTATTTGGAAATTGTAGATGCAGTGCGTCAATTCGGTTCAACTTCAAAGGAGGATGTTCAGCAGCTTTGGAGGCGAATGGTGTTTAGTATTTTGATCTCTAATACCGATGATCACTTGAGGAATCATGGCTTTCTATATCAGGATGTATCAGGCTGGAGACTTTCACCTGCGTATGATTTAAATCCCGTTCCAGTTGATATTAGACCTAGGATCCTTTCTACCAATATCAGTGAGAACGATGGGACGGCTTCACTTGAATTAGCTTTTGAGGTAGCATCATATTTTGAATTGAGTGATAAACAAGCAAAAAAAATTGCCTATGACGTAGGTACTGTTGTATCTAGATGGCAAGATGTAGCTAAATCTTTTGGCCTCTCCAAGAGTGAAATAGGGAGAGTCTCTTCTGCTTTTGAGCATGAAGATTTAAAAGTTGCTACAAAGTTGTGATAATTTAAATTTATATTAATGAACTACTTCAACCCAACCCCAGTAAAACACTTCGATGAAAATGCCAAAGCTAGGATTGCTTTTGTTAAGGCTTTGCCTAGAACTGCGAGGATTCATATCAGCGGGGTGTGCGGAACTGGTACCGGATCTATATTGTCTCTATTAAAGATCCTTGGATTTTATGTTTCAGGTAGTGACAAAGCTTTTTATCCTCCTATGGGCGATGTTGTTAGAAGTACTGCTGATAAAATTTATGAAGGGTTTTCTAAGGACAACTTAGCGGACAGGCCTGATTTAGTCATTATTGGTAATGCGCTTAGTCGAAATAATCCGGAAGTAGAAGAAGTTTTAGAAAGGGAAATTCCCTTTTGTTCTATGCCAGAGCTTCTATCGGCACTTTTAATCGGAGATAGAGAATATTGCCCGACTTCTATTGTTCTAAGTGGTACTCATGGGAAAACGACCACTAGTAGCTTGGTAGCAAGTATTTTAAAATCTGCTGGAAGAGAACCTGCTTATTTTATTGGAGGAGTTCCTACGGGGGATTTGCTACGAGGTTCTATTCAACCTCAGAAAGAAACAACCCCTAGAAGCCGTAGGGTGTGTGTTCTAGAAGGCGATGAGTATGACAGCGCGTTTTTCGCTAAGTATTCTAAGTTTCATTGTTATAGGCC
>JBILFC010000154.1:0-7132 GCA_044351785.1 Bdellovibrionota bacterium | reverse complement strand
AGGCCAGATATATTGGTAATTACCAATATTGATTTTGATCATGCTGATATTTTTTCTTCTGTTGAAGATATTGAAAAGGAATTTCTTGGGCTTTTAAATGAAATGCCAGAAGGCTCTCACGTGATTGCTTACTATGATCACGAAAGAGTGAGAATTTTAATTAAGAGATATTTAACTTCAAAAGAAGCTCCAGTAAATGTGATCTGGTACGGCGAAAGTGAAGAGGCCGACTATCAGATAACTTCTCGCGAGGTTGTGTCTAAGTTATCTGAAGTGGAGCAACGCATACAAGTTAAGTCTAAGGTGGGAACTATTGAATATTCTTTTAATTTAAGTGGTGCTCATAATGCACAGAATGTTTTATCTTCTATTATTGCATGTTCTTTAGTTGGCTTAAGTAAAGATGAAATTCAAGTAGGGCTAAATGTTTTTCATCCTATAAAAAGAAGACAGCAACTTATATCAAATGAAAATGGTATTCTTGTTTTTGAAGACTTTGCTCATCATCCGAAGGAGGTTACGGTGACTCTTGAAGGTTTAAGGGAGGCCTATAAGCCGAAAAGATTAATAGCCGTATTCGAACCTCGTTCAAATACTTCAAGAAAAGATTTTTTTAAGGATGATTACCTTAATGCCCTTATGACTGCTGACGTTGTAATTTTAAGAGATCTAGATCAGAATACAACTGTCTACTCAGGCGTATCAGCGGAAGCAAAGTTACTTAGTGTAAATAGTTTATCTGTTTCCCTAGTAGATAAGGGCAAAGAATCATATTGTATTAAGGATATTCAAGAAATTTATACTAAAGTTAAAAGTATAGCTAAGTCAGGGGACCTAGTGGTGCTAATGTCTAATGGTGATTTTGGTGGTTTACCGGGGATGTTTAAGTAGTCAGGTGCGTTCCTTAAGTTACGAATACCCAATGTTCTTTCATAACAGGAGAATATAAATCTTTTTTATTAATTTATGTTCTCTGTTGGCCCTTTGTCACTAATCCTAATGGGCGTTGCTTACATGTATTCTTTGTTGATTAAACTTTTCTTCTTGCCCTTAACTCTAGTAAGGAAGTTGCTCTTTTCTTCTAATGTTTATCGTGGCTATGGTCAGAGTTCTTCCTTGATGACGCTTGGGAAAGTTCTCACCGTGCTTGTAATGCTTTTTTTAGTCTTTAAAAAGGATGTGTTTGTAGGTATCCCAAATCAGTGGATGCAGATTTTGGGAGGAGTTTGTCTTGCGATAGCATGTCTTTCGTTATTTGTTACAGCGCAAGGTTTGGTAAGAGTATTTGCTCAAGCGAGCTTCTGGCTTTTTACGATTTATTTTATGAGCGACACATTCTTCCCTGAACTTTTAGGACGTTTTAAGAGTAGTCACTTTGGCCCACCTAGTTATCAGGTGGCATCAAATGATATTAAGAGAGAAAATGCTTATAAGGTTCCTGACTTGATGACAGATTTTTCTAATTATTCCACCGGTAGAACTAGTACTACCGCAAGTGATTTGATTAGCGAGCCAGGTATCGGTGGGGGAGGTTTCTATACTAAATATGTTTTGCAGCCAGTTAAATCTGCTCTGTCATATCTAGGTTTAAGTAGTGGTAAGTCGTTTTCAGTTGAGAACTCTTCTGCTCATTCAAAAAGTGCCTTACCAGATGAAGCCTACTTCCCACCTCCTAAAAAGAAGCCCTTAAGAGAGTCGATGCTCCCGCAAGGTTTGGTTGGTAGACAATAGGGGAAGTTTAGACTTTCTTTATCGTCAAATCTCTCCACCTATGATATTTCTGCTTAAATAAATCCATGAATTCAAGAGATTAGTATTTTCATGCTTCAGGCTAAGCACCTCACTAAAATAATCGGAAACTATGATGTTCTGAATGATGTCTCCTTTGAAATTAAGGAAGGGGAGTTTGTGGGCTTTTTAGGTCCTAATGGAGCAGGTAAAACCAGTACAATGCGCCTGTTAACTACTTCTTTAAGGCGAAGCTCGGGAGATTTATCCATCTTTGGACTCGATCCTAACGAGAATGGGGATAAGATAAGGAACTTTATTGGCTACCTTCCAGAGAAGCCACCTCTTTATCCGCAGTTTAAAGTTGAAGAACAGATTCGTTTCGTAGCTAGTTTAAAAGGTGTGTCTAAGCAGAATTTAAAAGCAGATGTAGATCGTTTGTTGGAACTATGTCGAATTCAAGAAGTAGGTTCTAAGTTTTGTGGTTCTTTGTCAAAAGGATTTCGTCAGAAAGTTGGCTTAGCTTGTGCACTTATCGGGGCGCCCAAATTACTGATACTAGACGAACCTACCTCAGGACTTGATCCACGAGAAGTGGTTGAAATTAGGAATTTAATAAAAAGCTTTCAAGGCAAAACAACTATTATATTTAGTAGTCACATACTAGGAGAAGTGAGTAGTCTTTGTGAGAGGATAGTTCTTTTTGTAAAAGGACGCACTGTGTTCGATGCGCCACTTAAGGAAGTTGAGAATCTAGAGACATTGTTTCTTCAGTCCATAGAGAAGTATTCTTAGATATATGAAAATTAGAGAAATCTCATTACTAGTAAAAAAAGATCTCAGTATGGGAATCTATTCTCCAATTTTAGTTTCGTTAATTGCAACCTATGTTTTTGTAACAGGCTTTTTCTTTTTTACCTACATTAAGGTTTTTAGCCCTTTTCAGAAGATTATGTCGATGTCTGAACATGTTGCAAGTAATCTAAATACTGCGGTTATAGAACCTACTTTTCAGGCGAACTTAGTTTTATTGTTATTCATAATTCCAATCTTAACAATGCGAATGTTTTCTGAGGAAAGAGATTTAGGTACTTATGAGTATTTAATGTCTCTCCCAGTTTCTGAAAGTTCTCTTGTCGTTGCAAAATGGTTGAGCAGTGTAATCTTTATATGGATAACTGTAAGTTTGGGTCTTATATTCCCTCTTGCTCTATGTTTGATTTCTGATCCAGAGATTATGCCAGTTGTAATCGGCGCGATATCTTTATACTTGATATCTGGTATGTTGGTAGCTGTTGGAACTCTACTCGCGTCCCTTAGTGCTTCCTCAGTACTTTCGGCAATTGTTTGCCTAGTTACATTTCTAATTTGGTTTGTGATAGATGCGCCATTTTCTAGTTTCGGTGGGAATTTATCTGATTTTTTTAAAGAGATATCACTATCTGTTCATGCATCACTATTGCTGAAGGGATTGTTCAGCGTGCGTAGCGTATATTTTTTCATTTGTACTTCTGCTCTAGCGCTGTTTTTTTCTATTGAAAAAATTAGATCAACGAGGTCTCTTTAATTTCTATGAAGAGTCTATCCACCAGAATGTTACTTACGCTTTTTATTCTCAGCCTTACGGTAGGTATTTTTTCATTATTATCACTTTCGGATGCATTTATATTATTTGCATGGATTCATTTAGGGTTAGCCTTATTTAGTGCGGGACTTTTAGTACTAAGAAGAGGTAGGGATGGAGAAGCGAGATTAGTTTTACCAGGTAGTAGATCCTTATCTAAGTTTGTTAATTATTTACTAGTAATAATTTTAGCGATTTTGTCTTATCAGGCGGTAGGCAGGTTCTTAAAGTTTGAGTATGATGCTACTTCTAATAAGGCCCACTCTTTGGCCTTAGAGAGTCTAAATGTTTTGTCTTCAATTAATGAAAAGGTGGAAATCCTTGGATTTTTTTTAGGAGCTAAGCCACCTGAGCATATAGCAGAGTTATTAAATAAGTTTACTAGAAATTCCAGCAACATCACATGGCGAGGTTTAGATCCAGATAAAGAGAGACCATTAGTTGAAGCTTACGGCATAAGTGAAAAAGATACTCTTTTTATTAAGAAAATAAATGATAACACTACTGGTATAAAAGTCTCTAGGGATATTAACGAAGAGACCTTAACGAATGCTTTAAGGAAGTTGGTTTCTGGTAGAAAGGCAAACATTCTAACCCTTAGTGGACACGGTGAAGGCGATATTACAAACGATAAGGAAGTTGGGTTTCTATTTCTTAAAGAAGCAATAGAAGGAGAGGGGTATAAAGTTCCTACTTCGGTGACTTTGACTTCTGTTGATTTAAAACCATCTAAGGAAAGTTTTTTATTGTTGATTGCTCCGACTACCTCTTATCTGCCTGAGGAGTTAACCCAAATTAAAAATTATTTTGAAAACGGTGGTAGTGGGCTAATTCTTTTGGAGCCTAATCGAAATGCAGATCTTAGTGGATTGCTATCTGGCTTAGGTTTTAAGATTGGCAATGATATTATCGTTGATAAGGAAATGTTTACAATGGGGGAATCTCGCTTAGGTGTTCAGCCTATAGTTGATTCTTATTCTAAGCATGGAGCGGTGGATGGATTTAAGAAGTCAATTGTATTTAGTACTCTTAGGTCTGTTAGGAAGGAGCCTATGGCAGATTCTGTTCAAGAATTAGCTTTTACATCTGAGAGTAGTTGGGGAGAAACTAATTTAGTAGATCTTTATTCAAAATCACCTAAAGCATTAAAGGATGAAAGTGATAATCAGGGACCGATATCAATAGCTGCAACATTAGAGAGAGAAGTTGGTGGACTGAAGCAAAGGTTAGTAGTTATCGGTGACTCTGAATTTGCAGCTAATATTAATCTTCGGCAACTATTTAATCGTGATTTTATTTTAAATTTAGTTAACTGGGCTATCGGAGAGGATACTCCAGTGACTATTCGTGCTGGAACCTTAGAAAAATCTGAGATTGTTATTTCAGAGCGCACTTATATGTTGCTGTTTATGTTCTTAGGCATTTTGCTTCCTGAGCTATTAATTTTATGGAGCGTGTTTATGTGGGGTAAAAGGAGATCATAAAATGAAAAGGAACATGCTTATAGTCTTTATCGTGTTGCTCTCTTTAGCACTGTATTTAGTGCCAGAGAAAGAAATAGAACAGAGTTCAAGCTTAGATCAAGCTGTAAGTCCCTTAATTTCTTCTTCGTGTCTAAGTTCAGTAGAGAGAGTGAAGTTTGTACATGCGGGGAATTCTCAGGAGTTAGTTTTGTCTGATTCACTGAATTCAGATGATCTATTAGTGAGAAGGTCTAAGTGGTTACTTAAGGAGCCATTCTTCGCTCCAGCAGACGATGAAAAAGTTACAATACTGCTGAAAGCTATTCAAGAACTTAAAGGTTCGGTTGATAAAACTTCTCCTAAATCGAATAAGCAGAATGAAGTAGGTTTAACTCCCCCGGAAGGAGTGCTTATTTTGCAGTGCGGCTCTGTTCAGGAAGTTCTTAGTTTGGGCACTAAGAGTGAAATTAGTAAAAATAGATATTTTCAGAAGGAGGGGGAAGAATTTCTCTACCTAGTAGAAGGTGATTTCTTCGAATCACTAGTAAGTATTCTTAGCGATATTAGAGCTAAGAAGATACTAGCGTTTCAACATTCTGATATTCAGGGACTAGAAGTAGTGGAAGCCGATAAATATTTTTCTTTAGAAAAGTTGGAAAGTGGAGAATGGCTTATCAGTAGTGAAGGCCGTAAGTTTAAGGGTGATAGTAAGTTTATTGAAAAGAAGTTAAAGGATTTGGTTGGTATCAGTATTTCTCGGAGATTTGATAATCCTTTGGAAGTACTACCATTTACAGGCTTAGAGCAGCCAAGGTTGATAATTAATTTGAAAATCAGAATTAAAGAAGAGACCAAGAAGCATGAATTAGTTTTGCAATTTGGACGAGGAATTTTAGGGGAGTTGCTTGCTAAAAAACAAGTTGGTACACCAGATCCCGGAAAGGAATCTTATTATTTGAAGATCACTAAGGATAATCCTATATATGAGCTAGAAAAGTCGTATATCGCAGATTGGTTACAGGGAGCTAATCACTTTAGACAAAGGAATCCTTTTGAAAGCGTAACTTCTAAGGATATAAAAAGCGCATCTTTAAAAGTTGATAATTTAAGTTGTGGGTTGGATCATTCTAATTTTATTGACAATCCTCAAATGCAAGCACAATTAGATAAGGCTTTGAGCGAATTTTATTTTGATACATTTGTAAGCTCTGAAGAGCTTACAGCTTATTCAGCTTCAGCAAATTTTAGCGCGCAGTTTCAGTTGAATAACGGTATTGTTTCCGTTTCGAAAATCAAAGACGTTATGAGTGCGATAGAGTCAAAAGAAGATAAGGTTGCATCGATTTGGGAGGTAAGTGAAATTGGTAAGGATTCATATTATGGATCTATGTTAGTGGATAGAGTTTCTATCGTTCAAGAAATATTTAAAGATCTATGTTTAAGGGGAAAGAGCAGTGAAAGGCATAGTTAAGATAGTTGTAACTATATTTGTTGTGTTCGGTGCGTTCGCTTTAGTTATACTGGGCTTTAGTGGACTTTATTTCTATAACCGACTTAATAGAGATTTGCCTAAGATTGAAAGACTAAGTGATTATCGACCCAAGGCAGTCACTTCAATTCTTGCTTCAGATGGTAGCCTGATAGCAGAGATTTGGGATGAAAGAAGATATCCTGTTGCGCTTGAAGATATGCCTGATTCTGTGAAGAATGCGTTTATCGCAGCGGAGGATGCTAGTTTCTATGTCCATGGGGGAATTGATTTTATAAGTATTTTAAGAGCTGTTTGGGTTAATTTGACATCTAGATCCAACAAACAGGGTGCCTCTACGATTACCCAACAAATAGTAAAAGAGCTGTTGTTGTCAAAAGAAAAGACCTACGAGAGAAAAATGAAAGAGGCATTGCTTTCCTATCGTTTAGAGAAGTACCTTAGTAAGAATGAGATTTTATCTATTTACTTAAATCAGATCTTTTTAGGTTCAGGTGCTTATGGAGTTAGTGCTGCTTCTAAGGTTCATTTTAGAAAGGACTTAAAAGATTTAAGTATTGCTGAAGCTGCATTTTTAGGTGCGTTGCCCAAGAAGCCAAGTGAGCTTACTCGTAGAGAAAATTTGCCCCAAGCCATGCAGAGACAGAAATATGTCTTAAAGCAGATGAGAGAAAAAAATTTCATTAATGAGGACGCTTATCAAGTAGCTATTAAAGAGGAAGTTAAAGTTTATCCACCTTCGGAGGAGAACCTTTATCAAGCTCCTTATTTTGCTACTCAAGCGATTAAGGAATCAGAAGCTATCCTACAGAATATAAATCCTGAATA
>JBILFC010000150.1:0-7286 GCA_044351785.1 Bdellovibrionota bacterium | reverse complement strand
TTATTTTCGTGCTACTAAAAGCTAGTAGCATTCTGATTACATTGGCGATAGAAAGAAGGAGTATCTCATGTGCTCTAAAAGCTTCTTTAGATTTTGAAAGTTCTTTAAAATAAATTACTAAATTGGGTCCGCCTAGGCCTATACTTCCTTGAAACAAACCAAAAAATATTCCACTTGTAAGTCCTCCAGAGATGGAAGCTTTAGAGAAGGATATGTTGGGATGAAACTTCGTTTTATATAGAAAGGATCCAATAAATATGACTAGGAACCAGCGTATCGCAACTTCATTGAGTTGGTTAATAAGTTGAAATCCAATAACTGTTCCAAAGAGAGCACCAATGATGACAGGTTTCACTAAATCCCAGCCAATGTTTTTAAGAGAGGTGAAAATTAAGACCCCAATAAGAAGTTGAAAAATAGCTACAGTATTAATTGCATCCAGCGGATCTATTATTGTGCTTAAGAGGGGTATGGAGAGAAGACCACCACCAAAGCCGAATGTAGCTTCAGCAAGGAAGGCAAAGGTGATAATGATTATGTTGAGGGTTAGAATCATTCGTTTTTGTAGATTTACTTTAAGAAAGGTATTTACACGTTTATGTAAAATCGGAAAGGGGTGTTTACGAATTTACATAAACTCTTATTCTGAGGGCAGATTAACAGAATGGTTTAATGTATTGAAATACCATCATTTTTTGTAAATCAATAGCTCTAAGTCAGTTGATTGGCGATTGGTCTTATTGTAAGGTTAATTTACTAAACGAGAGCCCTTCAGGATTAATATGAAAAATAACAGTATTCTTTTTAGCCTTTTACTTCTCTCAATTTCGATCAGAAGTTTGGTCAGTGCAGAGGAAGTCAAGATTGGCTTTGTCGCTGATCTAAGTGGAAAGAATGCTTTTCATGGAGAGCAGGAGGTGGTCGCATCTAAGTTAGCGATAGAAGATTTAGCTAAGGAAGATATTGACCTCGAAGTTATTTTTGAAGATAGTCAGTTAAACCCAATGCAGGGTCTTAGTGCCGTTCAGAAGTTAATTAACGTAGATAAGGTAGATGTTCTATTTGTGGATTTCTCGCCTATAATAAATGCTACCTTAGATACGATCATGAAAGCGAATAAACTTGTTCTGTATTCTGCCGCAGCAATATCTCCTTTAAAAAAGTATGACTACGCTTTTAAAACTTATATGGATTATGTCGACGCCTGTACCGAATTAGGAAGTGTTCTAAAAAGCATGAACAGGAAGGTGGGGTACATGAAGATTGAAAATGAAGCGGCAGAATTATGTCTGGAAGGATTTAAGGTAAGTTTAAAAGATGAATTTCTTACACAAGACTTTCCAGCAGGAATGCAACCTAAGACACAAATTTTAAATTTAAAGAAGAAAGGTTATGATGCTGTAATAGTAGCAGGTTATCCCCAAGAAACTATCGAGTTAGTTAAGGCAGCTAATGCGATAGCTTTTAAGCCAATTTTTGCTGAGTCTGATTACGCTTTAAATCCTGCAGTAAGATCAGAGTTTAAATCAGCACTTGAAAATTCTTTAGTATATGGAATTAAGTCTAACAGACCTGTAGATTATGACACGAGACACAGCGCTCTTTTAAAAGATCCTTCTAAGGGAGTACTACCTTATGCTGCTATGGACTATGTTCATCTTAAACAGCTAGCCAGAGCTGTAAGTGCATGTGGTAAAGGGGATTTAGATTGCCAGAAGAAAGAATTATCAGAAGCTAAGCCAGAGCCTGAGTTTGGATTCTTAGGTTGGCAGGATAGAAGAGCGAAAGTGGATATTGCGGTTAGGAAGATTGTTAATGGGGAAGTGGTTGCTTTTTAGGGCTAGTCGCTTGTATCAATAATGAAGGTATCTTGACTTAGGGCAAGCTAACATTTAAACATGCGGTATTATGAAAAAAGTTCTTTTAAGTTTTGCAGTAACTTTGATCGCCTGTAGTGGTGGCGGAGGAAATGGAGAGTCTGAGTTGGAGGTGAGCGAATCTTCCATAAGTAAGTGTAGCTTGGGATCGGACATTATTAAAATCATGCCGATAGGAGATTCTATTACGGAAGCTGAGAGTGGCCATAACTCTTATCGTCGAGCCCTATGGAATAATCTTAAAGAGTCTGGTTGTAATGTTGATTTTGTAGGTAGTAAAAGTGGAGTGCGGGGAGGTCTCCCATTAAATGAAGATTTTGATGCTGATCATGAGGGCTATTGGGGTTATAGAGTTGATCAAATCTTGCCCTTTATATCGAAAAAGGTATTAACATATAGTCCGGATATGGTGCTGATTCACCTTGGTTCTAATGATGTTTTTCAAGAGCAGTCCATTGAGGGTACTATAGAAGAGCTTAGTTCGGTGATTGATCAGATCAGGATTCACAGGCCAGATGTGCGTGTTCTCTTAGCTCAAGTAATACCAAGTAGGAGAGCAAATGATAAGCTTAGTCTGTTAAATCAAGAAATTTTTAAATTAGGTAATGAAAAGAATAGTGTTGTTTCTCCGGTGATAGTCGTAGATCAGAACTCCGGTTATCTTGTGACAGATAATTATGACGGTACTCATCCTGCTGAAGCAGGAGAGATTAAGTTGGCTGACAAATGGACCAATGCAATCTTGGCGCATTTTGGGGGTTGATGCCTGGTGGTAGGCGCATAAGGTGTTTAGTAGGTAGGGTGGCTATGCCCTTCAAGGATTTTGAAGTAAGGTAGGAATTTAAATAGGATAGTATATGAATTGTTATTACCATCAAGATGTTGTTTCAATTGGGGTTTGTCGTTCTTGCTTTAGGGGGCTTTGTGGGTCATGTGCTAAGGAGGTAGATTCTGGTTTAGCGTGTGAGAATCGTTGCGAGGAAGAAGCGAATAAAGTTTCAGCATATTTAAAGCAGAGTATGAAGAGTTCTGATATGTATATGCGGTCTTATAGGTATTCAAATATGAGTGCGTCTATGATTCTTCCTGTATTTTTTGTGGCATTAGGTTTAATTTATTTAGGTATGCCTTGGTTTTACGGCGAAGATTGGGGAATGTTCAATTTTGCCGGTTACTTGTTTGTCCTTTTTGGCGCAGCTCTTTTTATCCGTGGCAGAAAGCTTAGGGCAATTTTGGATAATCGATAGTTCTAAGGTACGTAAGGGTGATATTAATGAAGAGGGCGGTTTGTTTAATTTTAGTTTCATTCTTAATCTCTTGCGGTGGCAGTTCTGAAGCTCCACAGGAAATTCAGAGTATTGCTAAGTGTAGTCTTGGTCCTGATCTTATAAAAATTATGCCTCTAGGCGACTCAATTACGGGAAGTGCCAAGGGGCATAATAGTTATAGAAGGGCTTTGTGGAAGAAGTTAAAGAGTGCGAGTTGTAATGTAGATTTTGTTGGATCTATGCATGGTGTTTGGGATCCAAGGAGTTGGAGTGAGGTTCCTCATTTAGATGATGACTTCGATCCAGATCATGAAGGTTATTGGGGTTATAGAACTGATCATGTTTTACCTTTTATAAGAGAGAAAGTTAAAAGTTATTCTCCAGATATTGTTCTTATGCATTTGGGTTCTAATGATGTGGCAAGTAGTGAGTCTATAGAGCAGATGGTTTCTGAATTAAGCCAAATGATAGATCTAATTAGATTAGAAAATCCAGATGTTAAAATTCTTTTGGCAGAGCTAATTCCCGGCGATAATAACGACGGGATAATTTTATTAAATAAAGAAATTAGAAAGCTTGGACCAGTTAAGAATACAAAAGAGTCGCCTGTCATTGTGGTAGATCAATATAGTGGGTATGAGTTTTCAGATAGCTTCGATGGGGTGCATCCAGGGGAGAGTGGGGAGGAAAAGATGGCAGGAAGGTGGTTTAGTGGGATGATGAGTTTGGGTATCATTTAAAAATAGCTTGTAGCTCTAGTTGCTGAGTCTTGCTTGTACAATTCTTCCTTTCCCTAGGATCGATAAAGTTACCCGCTTGAAGGCAGTTGTCTTCTGCTATCCAGATAAATGCTGCTTCGCAGTGAGAGTAGTTTTTTAAGTATTTTTTTGCGTCGTTTGTAGTAATAGCACCTAGCTTATGAAATGATTTCCTTGAGGAAAGTGTGATGTCTTTCCCGTCTAGGTTTGCAATGCATGGGGCTTTAAGTTTAGGCTGGTTACCGTGGAGTTCGTGAATGGTGTCAGGTATGGGTTTAGTTCCGAACTTGTTATTTCCAACTGGATTCCAGGCTAGTTTACATCTTGAGCCATAGTATTTTTTTGTAAGGTTTAAGAGTATCTTGGCAGATTCTTGGTCTAGATTGGATTCTAAACTTGGCGAGATGGTGCAGGCGATTCTTTCATTAAGAGTAGGAAGGATCTCTTCTGAGCTCTTTTTAATATAAGCTTCAAGTTTAGTAATGAGGATAGAGTTCTTAGTTTTCAATCCTTTTCTGAGATCTTTTAAGCTAACTTCGTGAAGTAGTTCATAAGGACCACAGTTGTTGTTTCTCTGGCAAACTTCGTTAATTAAGTGTACTTCCATAAAGATTGTATTTGGAAGTGAATTTAGTTTTCTTACACACTGAAGGCCATCACTGCCAGAGTTGTTAAAAGTATTGTAAAGCCAGGAATATTTAAAGTTACCTTTTCCCGATATTGATTCTATCAAGCCATCGCAGTCATAATTAAAGTTCTGAATGGCATATGGAGCTTTGTTGATACTATCTACTTCAGCAAATAAATATTGATTAAAGAATAGTATAAACAGAAATATAGGAAATTTAAAGGGCATAAGAGAGTGGCTTTAATTTTTAGGGAGTTCTACTTCCTTAGACGAAAGAAGCTAGCAATATATCAAGAAAAAGTAAGTAGCATTTTTATTAGTGGAATAATCCCCACTAATAAACCCGCTCCAATAAAATAGTATGCTACATTATTTGAAGATGTTTCAAGGACAGCCATTTCCGGATCGTTGGGATTATAGAAAACTTCGACTTTCTCACCTACTCCATATGCATCGATTATATCCTGTGCTTCGACTCTATCTATGGGCTTTTTACTAAATGAAATTTTAGAGCCAACAATATTCTGACTATTTACGGTATACTCAAAGCCAATGGCAGGCTCACATTTCATTATCTCTGTATTTTCACCGCCCTTAGATTCAAACTTCAGTTCGCTTTTTACTATTTTCCCTTCAACAGTTGGCCAGTTTGTGGGGGACTTAGAAGAAAATAGCAGATAAGTGCCAATCATTATAAAGAGAATGGCAAGAGTAAGGAGAGGCATTATCGATGTGAGAGAAGCGATTATCATAATGGGATGAAATCTATAAAATGATTGAAATTACCGCTATATATAAAATTCATATTCACTACCCTTGTCGTGCCCAAATACCTAAAACTTAAGTATTTTTAACTAAAAAACGATAAGAATTTAGCCTCAATTAAAATGGTTTTAATGAAAATACGAATAAATCTTATCCTGTTAGCTTTAGTTCAGCTTATAATTTATCCGGCTTATTCTCAGAATCTATCAAGTATAACTTATGACATAGGCTCACCCACACTTACAGAAATATGGGTAGATCCAGTATTGGGAAATGATTCAAACTCTGGGAACTCTAGGGCGCGCGCTTTAAGAACCGTGAATGCTGCTTGGCAGCGCATCCCTGAGAGCACAACATTTACAACCGGATATAAAATTCAATTAGTAGCAGGAGACTATGCAGAAGATTCTATTCCCAATTATTGGGAATCTAGACATGGGACTTCTCAATTCCCAGTAATACTTAGTTCAGTTGATGGTAGAGGTAGGGCAAACTTACTTGGAGATATAAATGCCTTTGATCTTAGATATTTTTATCTACTCGATATCGATATAATTCCAAGTCCCGCAGGAGATGCTTTCCACTGTGAACAATGTGATCACGTTCTTATGAGAGGAATGGAACTTTCTGGCGGAGCTAGAGAAGCTCAAGAAACTATTAAAATTAATCAGAGTCAGTATATTTATATAGAAGATTCGAATATTCACGGAGCAAGTGATAATGCAATAGATTTTGTTTCAGTACAGTATGGTCATGTTGTAAGGTCTACTATTCATGATGCTGAGGACTGGTGCATGTACGTTAAAGGTGGATCTGCATACATCTTAGTGGAGGCGAATAATATATACGAATGCGGTACTGGAGGATTTACCGCAGGTCAAGGAACAGGCTTTGAATTCATGACTTCTCCATGGATGCACTACGAAGCCTACGATATAAAATTTGTTAACAATATTGTACATGACACCGAGGGAGCAGGCTTCGGAGTAAATGGAGGCTATAATATTTTACTTGCTCATAATACACTTTATGAAGTGGGAACTAGATCTCATTTAATTGAAGTTGTTCCTGGAGTCAGATCTTGCGATGGAAATACCGCAGGATGCAATTCAAATATTTCAGCGGGAGGATGGGGTACGGGCAATGTTGGTGAAGAATTTTTTATCGGAAATAAAAATATCTATATCTATAATAATTTAATATATAACCCACCTGGGGTTGTGAGTGGATCATCTCACTTTTCAATTCAAGGACCAAGAACTAACTCCGTAGGTTCTGGTCCTAGTCCAGCAGTTATGGATGCAAATCTTCAGATTAAAGGAAATGTTATTTTTAATGGCGACTCTAGTATGCCATTAGGGGTAGATGAAACTACGGGTTGTGCTTCTTCTAATCCAACTTGTAATGAAACACAGTTAAGAGCTGATAATTCTATTAACTCATTCGCGCCAGCTCTTACTAGCCCTACCACAGGTGACTATCGACCTGTAACGGGAGGGAATATGTTCTCATACTTAGGGGCCACTATCCCAGCATTCTCAGGAGGAGATAGAGTTAGTACGCCCTTAGCTGCCGAAGGTAATTTAACAAATGGCATTTCAAGAGATTATTCAAGTAATCAAAGAACTCAGAATTATCCAGTAGGAGCATTTGCTGGTCCAATAAGAGGACGTTCTGTAGCAGATGCATATCTACCTTGGAATGGATTCTTAGGAATGTATAATATTTTAGAGTTAGTAAATCCAAGCTCGTCTGCAGTGGGGTTAACTATTACTTTATTTGATATTACAGGAACTGCTGTCGGGCAGACTACTAGGAGTATCGCTGCCTTGGGGCAAACAGATGTCATAGTTAATGAAATTTCAGGATTCTCGGCAACATCTTATGGATTGGTGACATTAGACTACGAAGGCACAATAAATTCCAAGATGTCTTTCTATAAGCCTACGGCGGATAATAGTGAATATGATTTTGCTTACGGAGTTCCTTG
>JBILFC010000149.1:0-7316 GCA_044351785.1 Bdellovibrionota bacterium | reverse complement strand
ATGATAACTTAAAAATATCCCTTCTTTTATAGGGTATGGCGGGGATCTTATGGTCTTTAGTCTTGTACTTCTCCCAAGTACTAAGATTTGGATAATCCTCAATAGAGTCTACAAGAGCGTCCTTAGAAGGATTTGTATACAGATATACTATCTGCCTAATTACATCAACAGGACTCCCTAGAATGGGGCTATCATATCCCTCACACCAGACTGTTCTCTTTCTCCTACCTAGTAGTCTATTAATTGCGTGAGCTGATTCGGTCTTAAATCTGCATATAAAACCAGGGATATCCTCGGGGTTATCCACTACTAGAATTATATGAACATGGTTCTCTTCAAATAGGAAGTGACAGATCCTGACATTATGGAGTTTCTGAGCCTTTGCAAGGCTACTCGCTAGAATTGTCCTCATTAGGTGGTTAGGTTTTAATAATAGTCCCTCTTCTAGGCTGGTGGTTATAAATAACACACTCCTAGGGGGATGGAATTTCTGTACTCGTCCCATGGTGCCTCTTAGAATTATTGGTGTTTTAAGCTTCTAAGAGCATTATCGTAGAAAATAGTCCCATGATTCAAAAGGGGCGGGGCTACAGGGGAAATGATGCTTAGTATTTTATCTAGGAACAGGATTTGCCAAAAATTCCACTGGACTCGTTACAATATTTATTGGATAACAAATAAAATCTGCAGAGCCTAAAATCGGTGCATAAAATAAAACCGAAAATCCTATTAGAGGAACCATGAATAAATCTTTAGTTGCATCTCTAATCCGCCTTCTTTCAATTTATTGCTTTGTGCAAGATTATTCAAACTCTTCTCATATCTTCGTATCAAATCGTTATGATTTAAGCTGGGAAGTATATTTATATAGCGTTTTATTTATACTCTCTACTCCATTAATTCTTTGGTTTGGCGCACCGTTTCTTGCCAGGTTCATTGATAATTCTGTTGAATTATCAAAAACAGAAGCAACAAAAATATCTACAGAAAATATTTTATCGGCAGGGATCTTTATTTTAGGCATATACCTTTTACCCACTGCCGGATCTAGTGTAATAAGTTTTATTGATTTAATTCTAGCTTCTAACTTTGATTTGTCAACATCGGACATTTGGAATTCTAGTAGTGCAGTAAGAGCACAATTCATTTCTAGCTTTAGTTTGCTAGTTTTTTCATTGTTATTTATTTTTAAACATAAAAAATTTGTTTCCTTATTTAACAATCATTAGCAATTTGTTTTTTCTTCTTGTGACTTGGTTACAGGGAAGAATTCAATTGATTTTCTTTGATCTTTAGTAGAAAAATTTCTAAAACCTCTTGTCTACTCTTTGATATTACTTTCTCTTCTATCATTTCAGCGATAGTCTTAGCGCTGAGGTGTTTAAGGAGTTCTATGTTGTCTGGATATGGTTCTTCTTCTTTAAATGAAATGGGCGGTAGATTATCTGCTTCTAGATTATCTTTTCTTTCAGATTTTACTAAAGGACAATCTATGAGCTTACTAATCTGGTCTTGCGTGCAAAACTTTATGCCGATACCCTCATCTTCAGAAAAAAGAGATTTTAGCGAATCAATAATAATTACTTGTACATTAGAAAGTGAAGGATGATTTCTGAGACCAGAAATAAATCCACTAAAACTATCTTTATCAGTACTAAGAACTGATAGTACTACTACTCCAGTATGCTTACCCGATAAAAGTGAAACACGTATTTCTTTTAATGTTTTAAATGCTGTATAACTTGAATTTTCTTCGATTAGCGCGGCTAGATCTTCATCATTTACTAGGATTAGCCAGTTACGGAGCATAAACTATATGTCCATCAAGGCAAATTCTACCGCTTGGGAGTAGCGATGATATGAATCATACTTATCATCCACTAGAGGCGAACTTATAGAGACTGTCTGAATGACTACTCTTCTTGGTTCTATACCATTTAAGGATAATGCCAAGGCCAATGCCTCAGAGCGCTTCTTCGTAATATGTTTTGTAAATGGAGAAGCTGAATCTTTAGTTTGTATATAAGTGGTAATCTGTATTCGAGAGTGAGAGTTCTGACAAAATACCTTTCTTGCCAAATACTTTGTTAAAATTTCTCCTTCTTGTGAAAGATCTACAGTATCGCCTTTAAAAAAACTATCCGCGGGGAAAATATCTCTTGAAGGAAATAAATCATTCTTTCTTTCTAAATGCTCTAAGAATGCATATTGCGCCCAGACATCATCTTCATTCTCGCTTAGAGTTTCTAGTAATCTTAAATCCTCTTCCTCCAGAATATCCAATCCTAACCCTTTTAGACTGCCCCATAGGCCCCCTAATCCAGCCCCAATAAATGCACCAGGACCTGTTGCGACACCTAACTGAGCACCCGTGATAACCCCGGAAGCTCCACCAATTAAGGCACCTGAAACAAGTCCATACCCTTGTTTATCTGGCCCAGCCTGAGGCCCTGCCACACATGATGCAAGCAGTAAATAAGATAAAAAATAAGTATACCTAATCATAAACATCCTTTGATACTTGGGAGTTCTTTAAACTCTAAATCACAAACTTTAAAATTAGGAAAATGTTCCTTAACTTCCTTTGAACTTACTTTACCTATTACGACAATTCTTAAATCATCTACTCGAAGAAATTTCTTGGAAAATTCCTTAATATCAGCTTCTGTAGTTTTAGAAATTTTAGATTGATACTGGGTATCCCAATCACTTGGTAAACCATATAACTCAATTAAAGTATCTCTCTTAGCTAGCGCATCAGGTTCAGAAAATTTAAAGATGTAAGTCTGAAGGGCTGATAGTCTCGCTTTATCAATAAAACTTGCTGAAATGCCGTCTGATTTTAATTTACCTAGTAGTTTAAGAACTTCTTCAATGGCTTTTATTGATTGTTCTGATTTAGTACCTAAGGAAACTTTAAACATCTCCATATTCTTATCAACATCAAATCCACCAGAGATGTCATAAGCAAGCCCTAGATTATCTCTAATTTCCTGAAATAATACACTTGAAAAGCTTCCCTGCCCAAATGCCTTATTAAAAAGTGCCTGATGATATGGAT
This sequence comes from Bdellovibrionota bacterium, assembly GCA_044351785.1. GTDB lineage: Bacteria > Bdellovibrionota_C > UBA2361 > SZUA-149 > DAOLCO01 > JAIYCX01. Next base: position 4,255 of record JBILFC010000149.1, on the reverse strand, counting down.
TAATTTCGTTATTTTTAGGAGTAGAGAATCCTAACAGGACTTCAGTCTGTTCAAAGTCTGAGTTGAGAATATAAATACCAGCATCCATTGACTTCGGTACGGGAATATCTTCAGTGATAATAGAACTATTCGTTTTCCAATTTTTAAATTCCTTTTCAACCAAATCTTTAATTTCTGTTTCAGTAATCGCACCCACAAAATACAAGATACTATTCTGGGGGTTAAATAATGTATTATGATATTGTTTTAAACTATTTATATTAATCTTAGCTAGATCTGCTTTTGTGATAGGAGAATACCAAGGTGCTTTCCCATCAAAAATAATATTAGAAAAACTCAATTCAGCTAATGTCTCTTTACTGTCCTTTCTCCTATTGATGCCATCTGAAACAAGGTCACGCCATAAGTTAAAACGCGTCTGATCAAAGCGTGGTCTGAAAATTACATCAGTAAAAATGCTGAATGCTTCATTTACATCTTCACTTAAACAACTCATCTCTATAACCGTAGAATTACTATCCTGGCCTACCCCGATATTTGTAGCGAGACTATCGAGTTTCTCATCTAGAGTATCTGGGGGATAATTTCCAACGCCACCATCTTTAAGTAAAGAAATTGTCGCAGATTTCACACCATCACTAATCTCAGCGTTAAATAGGCGCCCATTCTTGGATAGATATGAAATATTTACCAGAGGTAGTTCAGGATAATAAAAATGAACAATTTTTAGTCCGTTTGAATAAGTCCATTCATTTGTTTTTGGTTTTACAAATTGCGGGGTTTCTGACGCAAAATCCTGAGGGGATATAGTTTTCTTACTGCAAGAACTAAATATGCTTCCAGATATTAATAGAAATAAGATTAGAATAATTTTATGTCTCATGTGATTATTTCCCTGGAATTATCTCAACTCTTGTTTGTTTGTTCTTTGCAAAGTAGCGGTCAATTAAAGCAATTACCTCTTCTTTGGTAGCATTCTGAATCATATCGTATTCTTTTAATACGATTTTCCAGTCTCCATGTAATAGTTCTTTGGATGCAATGATATCCGAAATTCCTTGATTTGAAGATAAGGCTGCTAGATAAGAAAATTTAGTTTTTCTTTTAATCGCTTGAAACTTTTGATCAGGAATCCCTGATTTTTTTAAATTTTGTAATTCTTGGTATATAGCTTGCTCAACTTCATCATAAGTTTTACCTGGCGCAGGGGTAACACCAATTATGAAGAGAGGGTCGTATCGCTCACCAGGTAATTCAGTAGTAAAAATGGACGTGATTAATTTTTTCTTATGCTTTAATTCACGTTCTAAAATTGATGCTTCTCCATCAGCCAAAACAGCATGAAGCAAAGATAAAGCTAAGGCATCTGGGTGAGGTGTAGATGGGACATGGAATCCAAGAAACATCATTGGCTCTGAATCATACTTGACTCGTACAATTCTTTCCCCATTCTGTACAGCTGGGCTGACTTCGTTTCTTGTAAGTGCCGTATCTGGATTCTTTATAGATCCGAAGTATTTATTACTGAGTGCAAGAATATCTTGACCTCTAAGATCACCTGTGAGGACTATTACCATGTTATCAGGGCGATAGTATGTTTGATGCAAATATTTAGCATCATCTACACCCAGCCTATCTAAATCGGATTTCCAGCCAATAACTAGATTGTGATAGGGATGTCCCCAGTATGATGTAGCTAAAATGGATTCTAAAAGTTTCCCGCTAGGGACGTCATCGAAGCGCATTCTTCTTTCTTCTTTAACAACTTCCAATTCCTTGTAGAACTGTCTAAAGACAGGATTCTTAAGTCGTTCAGACTCCATACTAAACCAGAACTCTAACTCCGTACTCGGTAGCGCTGCTGTGTACATTGTATAATCTGTACTAGTACCTGCATTAAGGCCAGTTGCACCGTGATTTTGATATAAAGAGGTGAATTCTCCATTAACCCATAACTCAGATAATTTAGATTCAAGCTCTTCTAGCTTAACTTTTAGACCAGCGTTTTTAGTGACTCGGTAATCTTCAAATATTTTATTGTATTCTTTTAGCAGAGGTTCTTCTTTCGCATAGTCTTTTGTACCAATTGTGGTAGTACCCTTAAAGGCCATATGCTCCAGAAGATGAGCTGCACCTGTTTTCCCTGACAATTCATCTGAGCTACCAACTTTTACCCAAACTTCTCCAACAAACACTGGAACCAATGCCCTTTCAAAGTATAGAACCTTAAGTCCATTATCTAGTGTAAATTTTTTAACTTTATTGGAAATTTCTTCTAATCTCTTTAAGCTGCCTGGCTGTGTCTCCGCAGACGCATTAGAAAGCATTGATATCGACATCGAACAAATAATTAGAAACAAAGAGAAATAGTGGCGCATTATGATTTCAACATCAAAATAGGATTAAAATATTATATGATCTTTAATTATGTGTTCCTTCATTTACACTATTATAGTAATCATAGGTATATCAAAATGTATAAACTAACTCTAAATCATGTCTGAAATTAACGATATAAATAGCTCTAAAAGACTAGCAACTTTTACGATCCTGGCACTTTTATGTATGGCAAGTAAAATTAAGGGGTGCGATGAAGATATCGTACTCGGAGGTGCTAAGGCAACGGCTAGCCCAACTGCTACCGCCACTACATCAGCTACCGCTTCAGCAAGTGCATCTGCGACTGCTACATCTACTCGTACACCGACTTCTTCTGCAATAGCATCTTCAAGTTTTCTAAGTTCATCTTTATCTCTAAATGAGTCTGTAGCTAGTTCATTTTTTGTTTCTTCTCCAGTGGCTTCGGATTCACCTAGTACCACTGGTTCACCTAGTAGTGGCGGTGATGCTGATGTCGATGGACTTTCCGATACATTAGAGGCAACATATGGAACTTCAACATCTAATCCAGATACTGATGGCGATGGATACTCTGATGGATATGAGGTTACGGCTGGTCTTGATGCACTCAATCCACAAAGTATTCCTAATACAGGTCTTTTTAGGGTAAAAAACGGTAGAGCTTTTAGGCAAAGTCTTGATACTGACTCTGATGGTTTGCCTAATTCTTATGAAGAAGAGAACAATCTTGATCCTAATAACAAGGACACAGATGGAGATGGGATAATCGATGGACTAGAGTTAATCAATGTGACAGACCCACTTGATAAAAATTCTAATTCTATTGGCGCAGATAGTGATGGAGATGGGATAGCTGATGAAGTAGAAGCTAGACTGGGACTAGATCCAAGTAATTCAGACTCTGATAGTGATCAGTTATTAGATAGTTTTGAAATTCTGTATGATTTAAATCCATTTCACCCTGATAGTGATGGAGATGGCCTAATAGACGGATTCGATCATGAGAACGGAGAATTTAAATATAACTCTTCTGGATTTAAATTTGAATAGAAGTGAACTAGTTCACTTCTAAAATACCTTTCTTCCATTCGTAGGCTAGTCCAAGAGCTAAGATTAAAATGAATGGAAGACCTACTAGAAATCCATACATCCCAAGTTCCCTTAGAGAAACTGCCCAAGGATAAAGAAATACAACTTCAACGTCGAATACAATAAAAGTCATTGCGACTAAATAAAATTTAACAGAGTGTCTACCACTGACATCTCCTGTACCAACTGTTCCACACTCAAAAGGATCATCCTTTACTTCAGATCGTCTTCTAGGTCCTAAAACCGCTGAAAGGGTAAGCATAGTAACTAGAAATCCAGCTACAAGAATCATTAAAACTAAAAGTGGAGAATATGTATCTAGCATAGTATTTATCAAGTTAAATTAGCCGTCATTTTATCCCGAACTTAATGGTTGGACAAGTCATCATATTATTATCCTAGAAATAAAACCTTGCTTGCTTGTAACTTATTAAATATTAGATGAATTGATGAATCAAACAGCCTTAAAAAAGACATTAATTGAAGCTAACTCTATACCTGAGTGTTTCTATGCGCTTAGTGGTAAATTAGAAAATTCTATATTTTTAAAACAGCCTGCATATAAAGCTGATCAATTAACTGCTTTAGACAGGGCTGCTGTAGCTGTAATGGTTAAGAAGTTAGCAAGTAGGCTACAAAAATTGGGAGTGCATAAGGGTGATAAGGTAGGGATCATATCTAACTCTCGAATCGAATGGATTATTTCTGATCTTGCTATTATGTCACTAGGTGCAGTAAGTGTTTCAATATACCAATCTCTCACACCAAAGGAAATTTCTTATATCTTATATGATTCTGAAGTGAA
>JBILFC010000146.1:0-7385 GCA_044351785.1 Bdellovibrionota bacterium | reverse complement strand
ACCATCATCTTCAAAAATAAATTCGAACTTAACATCATTAGAATCTAAGTCTTCTTTAGCTAGTAGGAAGCCTCTCTTTATATCTTCTCCTATTTTAGCCAAGGCACCTGACAGTGGGAGACTAGCCCCTATTTTAATAGTCTTAGCATCTGCTAGGAGCTGAATTGGAGAGAGTGAAACTAGTAGAAGTATTAATATGTTGATTATGCGCATAGGTGATAGGGGTTGAACCAATGTTCATTTTGTATAATTGCGATTAATCCCATGATACTTTAGAGAATGTTCCAAATTTGTGCAACATTCCCAAGAGAAAGTGCTAAATATTTGGCACATTCTCTAGTTTTGCTGCTTGGGAATAGTCATAGTGATGGCAAGTAGTAAGAATCCGCTACCTATAATTTGAAATAGGGTAGGTTTTTCTTTCAGGAATAGGATTGCTAGTATGGTCGCCCAAACAAGCTCAGTAGATAATATGATGTTACCTTTAGCAATTTCAAGGTTTTGGGATCCTACCAGTAGTAAGTACGAGATGAGCACAACTAAAGCACCGTAACTAAAACCAATGTAGTAGGGTACTGCGCCTACGCTTGGAAACATGCTTAGACCATAGAAAAGAAGGATATTGCTAATAACAATAAGTCCACCTAGGCTCTGGACAAATACTACAGCCAGTCTGTTCACCTGTCCAAGCCATCTTCTATAGCATAAAGAGATTGACTGAAATATTCCTGCACCGATACTTAGGCATAGTGCTGTAGAATTAAATTTCTCATCTGGATTAACACAAAATAGAGCAACACCGACTAAAGCTAGTAGAAGTCCATATAAAACTTCTTTTGAAATTTCTTCTTTAAAAAGAAATTTAGAAAGTAGTGGGGAAGTGATAAGAGCACCAACATACAAACCAAACACAGCTAGATTAACCGTGCCCATAGTGACTGCATTGGTCCATAAGAAAATTGAGAAAGGGAAGATTAGTCCAAAAAGCAGCACTTTAGTCTGAAAGATAGCTTGTCTTTCACTCTTAGGAACAAGAAATGTAATCAGAATTAGGGCTACAACAAATGCACCGAAACATCTGACAAAGACTTGTTGTAAAGTACTAAAATGTTCCTGTAAGCTTCTTATAAAAAGACCAAAAGAGCCATAGAGCATAGAGACGATCGTGAAATATGTATAGCCGAGTTTTCTATTCATGGTAAGGGAACAATAGAACTATATGGAATTCCTGGCAATAGACAGTTGAACTTAGACCACTAGAATGTTACATCTTCTGGCAAGATTTAAAATTAGGATAATTTACTATGTACCAAGTAAAAGCTTTCTCAGCCTCAAGCGCTACTTCACCTTTAACATCCACAGCAATCCCTCGCCGTGCGATTACGGATAAGGATGTTCAGATTGACATTTTATTTTGTGGTGTGTGCCACTCTGATCTTCACACTGCTAGGAACGAATGGAGTAGTATAATGCCTACTGTTTATCCTTGTGTCCCTGGGCATGAGATTGTAGGGAAGGTGACTGGGGTCGGTTCTAAGGTGAGTAAGTACAAGGTTGGTGATATTGTCGGTGTTGGTTGTTTAGTTGATTCTGATCAAGATTGTCCAAGTTGTAATTCGGGATATGAGCAGTTCTGTCAGAATGCTACTTTTACTTATAACGCTCCTGATAAGCATGGTACAGCGCCTGTTACTTATGGTGGTTATTCTAGTAGCATAGTTGTTGATGAGCATTTTGTTTTGAGGATTCCTTCTAATTTAGACTTAGCTGGTACGGCACCTCTACTTTGTGCTGGGATTACTACTTATTCCCCTTTAAAAAAGAATAATGTAGGTCCTGGTAGTAAGGTTGGTATTGTAGGCTTGGGTGGATTGGGTCATATGGGTGTTAAGCTTGCTAAAGCTATGGGAGCTAAAGTGGTTGTGTTTACTACTTCACCTAGTAAGAAAGAAGATGCTATTAGGCTTGGGGCGGATGAAGTTGTGATTTCCACTAATCCTGAAGAGATGAGCAAGCATGCAGGTACTTTTAATTTTATTTTAGATTGTATCGCAGCTGAGCATGATATTAACGCTTATATCCACATGCTTTCTCAAGATGGAAACATTACATTAGTTGGTGCTCCAGAGAAGCCTCTTCCGGTAGTTTCATTTTCATTAATTTTTGGAAATAAATCCTTAACAGGATCATTGATTGGTGGGATTGAGATTACCCAGGAGATGTTAGACTTTTGCGGTAAGCACAATATCACAGCAGATGTAGAAGTAATTCCAATTCAGAAGATTAATGAAGCTTATGAAAGGATGCTTAAGTCTGATGTTAAGTATAGGTTTAGTATTGATATGGCGTCGCTTTAGATCTCGGGTTGAATTTTCATAAGAAAAAGACGCAGTGACGCTGAAAGCCTCACTGCGTCAAGATGCGTCCCAAGGTATGCGGATTTCAGGAATTTGTAGCCTCGTTTAACTTCTTGATCAAACCGTCGTCGTCATCATGAGTGGCAAAATGATCTGCCATCACTTCTGCCCAGAGGCAGCAGTACTCAGGGTTGACTAAGAGTGCGGTGATGATTCCCATCTCCAAATCGTTGTTTGAAAGAATCTGTAGAGCCCGATCTTTTTGAGGGGACTCATTCAAACCTTTCAGTAAGTCCGTCAACACTTCCTGAGGGAAATTGATTTCATCAAATTCCTTATCTGAACCAGTCCTAATTAACCCCATAAATTCTTGCGAAGTTATTTCGCCCGGACAGCATGATAGATCTTCCACCCTCACGCCATGCTTTGATAGTTCATGTCGCCATAGTTCCCCGTTGAAGGGAGCGAGAATTCCTTCGATTACATGACCTGCGCCTATGGTCGACGCAAGAAGTTTTTTAATCTCACTTTCACTGCATGCCTGGGGTGGGATAAGTAGTATCCTCCCTTGGCCCTCCAGTTTGTCTATTTTCGGAGCATTGGATTTATCATATATCACAAACTTGAGAGCCTCACCGAAGTAGGCCCGCAGTGCAGCGAGCATTAGTACTTTTGCGCCGTCCAACGACATCACATGCGCAACCACTATCTCAATTTGGCCCAGGTTCTTCTTCATCTTAAATCTCCAAAAGACTTGCTTCTTAACGCTAACGTATTGGAAACCCAATTAAAAACCGTTGGCGTCACCACGTTTTCATCATAGTTAGCATTTCTAACCATGGTGAAAACGTAGTTTAATCTTCTACCCATCTACAGTTATTTTAAAGATCAGATACTTCATTGGTTTATGACTTATTGATTAGCTTAGTTGCCAATTAAAATTTGATCTCTTGGTGTAGGGGAAATAGGGTCTCTGTAAACTCTTGACTTAGTTTAGTACTTAGTTTACTATCTAGTCTATGGTGAAATTAAACATCCATCAAGCAAAAACTCATCTTTCTAGGTACTTAGAGCTTCTAAAGGGGGGCGAGTACATAGTTCTCTGTAACAGGAATGTGCCTGTGGCGGAGATTCGTGGACTACCTAGTGGGAAGAAGAAGCCCCGGAAGCTTGGTCTTTCTAAGGGAGAGGTTGAGATAGGAGAGGACTTCTTTGATCCTTTACCAGATGAATTTCTTAAATATTTTGGTTAGGGTATTTTGAAGATTCTATTAGATACCTGTACTTTTCTTTGGATTACTCAGGACTCAAAGGAGCTAAGTAGTGCTGCTAAAGAGATTTTTAGAAGTGCTGAGAATGAGATATTTCTAAGTAGTGTTTCTGCTTGGGAGATTTCTGTAAAGTACAAACTAATGAAATTGAAACTAAAATCATCTCCTTCTGACTTTATTCTAAGAAGTAGAGAAAGTCATGGAATAAGGGAATTGCCCTTAAGTGAGCGGTCTGTGCTAAATGTTAATAAGCTACCCGACTTTCATAATGATCCTTTCGATAGAATGCTAGTATGTCAGGCATTAGAAGAAGAATGTGTTATTCTTACTCCCGATGAACATATTCATAAATATCCGGTAAAGGCGCTGTGGTGATGCTATGCACTGGTTAATCTTCGCTTGCCTCTCTAGAATTTGTTTCGCTATTTCTAATATCTTAGATTCTCATTTCTGTGTCGGTTATTTTAAGAATCTAGTTTGTCAGATGTTTTATTTCGGAGCCTATCAGCTCATATTCTTAGCGATTGCTTTTTTATTTTTCCCTGTACCAGTGCTTAGTCCAGAGTTAATGTTCTGGGCTGTATTATCTGGCTTGTGCCTTGCTCTTCATGGGATTCCGTATCTAAGTGCTTTAAAGTCAGCTGATACATCCACTGTAGTAAGTCTTTTTACTTTAGGAAGGGTTTTCGCTCCGATTCTGTCTTATCTTCTAGTGAAAGAAGTTTTAGATTTAAATGAAGTAATAGGCTTTGGAATTACAATATGTGGTTCACTTTGGCATGCGTATAAGCCAGATACTTTTAAAGTAGATTATAAGCTTGTTTTAAAAATGATGTTGGCTGGTTTTATGGTAGCTAGCTTTAGTGTGTTTTCTAAGAAACTATTCTTAGAAAAAGATGTATACACTGGCGTGTTTTATATCTTTTTGTTTGATTCGTTATTTTGTATTCTTACAATATTAGTTCCTGCTTATACTGCTGATATAGTTAGTACAATAAAGAGAAAGGACATTAGGTTGCCCTATATGGCCAATGTACTAATTGCTATGCTTGGACATGCATTAAGCTTTACCGCAATTTCTCTGACTAAGGTTACTCATGTAGTTCTAATTGGGCAATTTCAAGCATTCTTTGCGCTAGCGATTTCATTCCTATTTTTTAGATCAAGCTATTTTAAACATAATGAAAGCCTAAAAAAGAGAGATGTAATGCAGAAGATGGGGGGATTTATGATTATGGCAGTGGGGGCGTATTGGGCTTTGGGAAGGTAGGTTGGATAAGGGAGTTTTTTCTAGACCTATTTGGTCCATATAGGATATAGTGTGGATATGAAAAAAGTTGTCAAAGATCATAGTTTAGAGGCTGTCCAAGAGCCAGTGACTCTAAGTGAGGGTTCTTATCGGTATGGGCGTATCGAGGATATGGATAGAAGTTTTGATATTGAATTCTGGCAGAAGTTGGGAACAGAGGCAATATTCAAAGCGGCTTGGGAAATGGCAAAAGATTACCATCGTAAACAGGGAATGACAGAGGATGAATTCAGACTTCAGAGATCTATTTCAGTATTTAAACGATTCCCAAGCTAAGTATTTGTTAGTTGGTGGTTATGCGGTAATGCACTATGGCGAACCTCGGTACACTAAGGATATTGATATTTGGGTAGAGGCTAGTGTTGAGAACGCGCAGAAAGTTTTTCCCGCTTTAGTTAAATTCGGAGCTCCTTTGGGGGATTTAAGTGAAAAGGATTTTTCTGAGCCGGGTTTTTTCTATCAGATGGGTTTGCCTCCGACCAGAATAGATATCCTGATGTCTTTACCTGGACTTAATTTTGAAGAAGCTTGGAAGGAAAGAGAATCTATTGTTCATGAGGGATTAGAGGTTCATGTAATTTCTAGAAAGGATTTAATTGTTAATAAAAAACAAGTAGCAAGGCCTCAAGATTTGTTGGATGTCGCTTTGTTGGAGACGAATAAGGATAAAAAATAGAGCAAAGCTTTATCTATGGGGTTAATTTTTGTACACCAGAATCTATGTGTTGCAACTGTCTCATGACCTCTGAAAAATGACTAACCGATTCGGCTTTCGCCCTCATGGAAAGTAACTTTTCAAATATCTCTTTCCCATGCATTCTAAGGGCACTATGCTCGTTCTCATGGTCTATGAAATATGTGAGGTTGCTTACCTTTGAGGCGGTTTCTAAACCAAGGTCTTTTTCCACATACATGTCATTATCATAGATGATGGCATAGGTTGGAACTTGATTATTTTTTAATACTTTTTCATCATATAAATTGGGCCAGTCTGCTTTGTAAGCAAGAATTTCTGCGGCTTCCTTTAGAGGTTCTAGCGCCTTCAATCCACTTAGCATCCATGGATAAATCATTTCACCAGTAAAGAATAGAATGTTCTGTTCTTTATAAGTGAATTCTTTAAAATCTTTTCTTTTCCTCTCAGCAGACCACTCGGAAGAAGTGCCTTGGCAATAGATAGATTCATGGATTAGGGCATAGAGAGGATTAGTATGATAAATAATATGTTTATAGAAATTATACAGGAAAGAAGGGTTTATTTTTGTATCTGAACCGTAGTTGATTAAGGAAGACTCCAGTAAATAATATATACTTTCAAATCCGCCTTCCATGCCGAAGTTTATTCCGAGTAGGGCTAGGAGGTCGGGCGTTAGTTGGTCACCCGTAGGTAATAGGGTTTTATTTTTAGTAATATATTTACAAAGGTTTGAAACTATTTCTTCTGCGTCTGGAAATTTTTCATAAAAAGTTAGGTTTCTTTTTAATACTCTTTTATAGGTATAGTCATATACTCTATCGGCAGTATCGGAGGGAGAGATTGGAGGTATTCCGCCAGTTATGAAAACTTCTTCTAGATCATTAGGAAATGAACTCAGATAGTTGATAGCGCAAAAGCCACCGTAACTTTGACCTAGAATAGACCATTTCCTATTTGGGGACATGATTTGCTTTATTGCATGTGCATCTCTGACAATATTATCTAGCCTAAGCATGCTTAGATACTCCGCCTGTTTACTGGCAGAGAGATTAGCCAAGCTTATATAGTTAACAGGCGAGGATAAGCCTGTGCCTCTTTGATCAAGGAGTAAAATATTATATTCCTCTAAAGCTCTTTTGATCCATCCGCCGATTGATTCTGGTCTGGTCGCTTCTATGCCTGGACCACCTTGAAAGAAAAGCAGGTAGGGAAGGTTCTCATTGTTGTCTTTACTAAGCTCTCTTACGAAAAGATCTATCTTTTCTTCATGGGGCTTTGAATAATCAAGCGGTAAGGAAAAGAGATGTTTTTTTATGGTGATATTGTGAAATGGGTATGTAATGTTCATATTGGGAGATTAATGTGATGAAATATTGAGTGATACATGGACAACTTTAGAAATAGATCCAATTGTACTAAAGTATAAACTTAATTGCCTCTGCTTCTGATTAGAAATATTGTAAATCATTAATGTTTGTTTAGTTTCGTTAAAATCCCAGGTGTCACGTTTTGTAGGTTCTCCAAGTTCTTTTACAATCTGCTGCTCGGACTTGCCATTGAAAGAGTCAATAAAGTCATGGATAGGATTTAAAGTAGGTTCCATAGATTGTAATGAATCTATTTGATGCTTAGTATGTTCAGTACTCTGAGCTGAGGTAGAGTTTAAGCAAGGCTGAAATAAGAAAGTAAGAAAGAAAATTGTAAAGATATAATGAAGTTTCATATTGATAATTAAATTGATCCATGAATAA
>JBILFC010000144.1:0-7445 GCA_044351785.1 Bdellovibrionota bacterium | reverse complement strand
ATTTGTGCATGCTTCTTCGCTACCTTCTTTACAGTTAGGGCTTGCAAAATTTTCATGATCGACGCACCACGTAATATCAGGGCGGGGATTAGAACCGCCAGGGCAGATTGACTCAATTGCGTTTGCCTGAGTTCGTAGAGAAATTACAAAAAGTGAGAAAATAAAAATTTTACAATAATGTAATGAGGGCATAAATTTATTCTATATAGCTATTTAAAAGGGTGATCTTGCTACTGTTAACGGATAGAATGTTATCAGAGGTTGATTGGTTAATAAAGCTTTTTAAAATTGTGGTTCCAACAAATTTGATTCTATTAGAGCTAGTTATTTGTATGTTAGGTTGATAATAATTGGGATTATTCTCGATTAAGATTTTTTCAAATTTTATATCGTTCGATGTACTTATGTTAATTGGATAGCCTAAAGGTATGAACTTAAGGCCTCTAATGACTATCCAGCTAGAGTTAGTTATTAGGATGCTAGGGCTTTCTGAGCTTCCTTCGACCACGGGGGAAGTGCCAGGGTAGTTTGTAAAAACAATTGGATTTAATTCAGTGCCTTTGGCTCCAATTATACTGAGTACGGAATTGTAGCTAAAATTAGAATTACTTGACTTTAAGTTCCCGCCGAAAATATAAATTTTATCCCCAGGTGCTAACGATATTTTATTAGAAGTAGGTCCCAATGTTGAAAAAGCAGAAAGGTCTTTTTTTCTTGCTTCAAAGGAGCCTGGATAATTATTGTTGCCGTTAACTGGGTCGACAAAATAACAACTTCCTCCCCCTGTTGCTTCACAAAGAGGACTACAGGTGCAGTTCGAATAGGTTCCTGTATTTAGGCATTGTTTATGCCCATCCCCACAAGAAGAATTGCAACTGATGTGCACTCCTAGGTGAACAAGAGGATCTTTGTCATCGCAATCATTTGCGCCAGAGAATCCGTCAGCATCTTGATCTAAGCCAGGGCATATTTCATCTGATCCATTACAGTCCTCATCTATGCCGTTTCCGCAGACTTCCGTCTTTGGATAGCAGGTTTTATCGGTGATTGTTGTCGTGCGTAGGTCCTCACTATTAACATCGGTAAGATGAAAAATGAATAAAGAGGTTAGAATTATCGTTCTTCTTGTGGGCAATAGCATACTAATGGTGCCTTAATGCATATCCTATTGTTCATTATATACTAAATTGTAAGCCTTCTGTAGTTTATTGTTCGGTAGTAAGAAAACTAATTTTATTATAAGGTAACGAGTTATAACTGCTCTTATTTTTAGAATGTTTGTTTGATTATGATTTATTTAAAGAAGAATTACCTATTTGTTTCATTTGTACTAATTGTTTTAGCATTACTATTTATAAGTTCATTTTCTCCTATAATTACTAGGGGTGAGGGACGGGAAGGTTTAATAGTTAAGTCTTTATCTTGGGGTGAAAGTTTTATTCTGCCCTTGAGACATGGAACGGAGATTCCATCAAAGCCTCCACTTTTTCATTGGATAGGGTACGGGATTAGCCAGATTACAGGAGAGGTTGGTCCTTTAGAGGTTAGAGCAGGATCGGCTGTTGGAACGGCCATTCTTCTGGTTGGAACATATTTATTTTTTACCGCACATGCGGGAAGTTTATTAGGCCTTCTAACGACTTTAATTCTATTTAGTAGTTTGGAGGTTTTAAGATATAGTACGCAAGCTAGAGTTGATCCTCTTTTTGCGGGAGTTTTTTCTGCTGCTGTATATTGCATGTTCTCATTTTATGTCGGTAAGGGGTCTCAGCTTCTCACTGCCTTTGGTTCTTTGTTATTTCTTGTCCTAGCTGTTTTAGCTAAAGGTCCTTTTGGGTTAATTCTTCCAGCGGCTGTTCTAGTTTTGTATTTATTTGCAAAATGGGAAGTCCCTGACTCTAGAGTTTTATTAAAGGGCCTTGTGATTTTTATTTTTGCACTCCTGCTATCTTCTATCTGGTATTTCTTAGCATATAAAGTTGGGGGAGATAGATTTTTAGACGTACAGCTACTAAAGGAAAATGCTTATAGAGTTGTGAAAGCTGATGGAGATGATCGCGGACATGAAAAGCCATTTTTCTTTTCTTTGATTTTTTTATTCCTAGCTTTTATACCATGGAGCCTATTTTTACCCAGAATTATTTCCGGTCTTATCGCTTTAAAAAAGGAGTCGGAATTTAAAAATAATCAGATTTTAGTTTTTACTAGCCTGTGGTTGCTCTTATTTGTTCTTGCTGTAATGGAGAGTGTCAGTAAAAGGTCTGTTTACTTTTTACCAGCTATGCCTGCCTTGTCTTTTTTAACTGCGATATGTTTTGTTCGATCGCAGTCTTTAGTGCTGAATAAGTTTATTCTTAAATATGAGAGATTTTTAGGATTACTTGTAAAGTCGGCACTATTGCTTTTGATGTTAGCTGTATTAGGTGTTTTCTTTGAACCAGTGGTTGTTCCATTCTTGAGTAGCGTTCTTGAACAAGATAAGTTGATTTTGCTTGAAAAGTTGGCTGGACACCTTAGTGCTGCGTATTTGCTTACTTATTTAGCCTTAGTAATTTTTGTTTATATGGAGATGAGTATAGGCTTTTCATCTTTGAATATAGGTAGGGCAGAGAACGGAATTATAAAAATAGCGCTTAGTTTAGTTATACTTTTTTACGGGACCCAAGTGTTGGTGGTATCGAGAATCTTAGGTCTTGAAAGTCCTGTTGCTTTCATTGAGAAAGTAGTTGAGATTTTACCTAAATATGAGCCATTAAAATCTTCACGCGTATTTCAATATAAAAGCGAATACTATGCCCCGGCGTTTTATCTCGATAGACCGGTTCCTAATACTCAAAGGATTGATGAACTAACTGGTTGTGGCACTGGAATGTGTGCAAAAATGGATACGTACGTGTTCGCTGCGGATATTTATCTAGAGGATTTTAAAGGTGTGCCACATCAAGTAGTATTAGAAAGTAAAAATAAGTTAGCAAATAGGGAGTATAGATTGCTTGTTATAAAGATACCGCCTCTGAAATAGATAATACTGATGTTTTGCAATTAATGTAGATTACAATCAGTAATTGGTTCTGTCCCATCAATAAAAACTTCTGTGACTGAATTTTCTCTGGGGCAGTTAGGTGTGAGTAGTAAGCCCGACATTTTATCCAGAGTTTGAAATTTAATTGAAGGCGGAGGCATAAAATCAAGTTCTGGTTCTAGGGGTGCGATGCACTTCATGTATTCAGCCCAGATTGGCGCTGCGGCCTTTGCTCCTGTGAGTTTCAATTCCTTATTTGAATCGAATCCGACCCATACTACAGTTAGAATTCGCGGTGTAAATCCTACAAACCATGAATCTCTAGCGTCATTTGTGGTGCCGGTTTTACCTGCAATAGGACCTTTGACACCCATCCTTCGTACTACATTCCCAGTTCCATTTTCTATCACCGATCTAAGGATATCGGTTATAAGATAAACAGGTCCTTCATCTACAACTCTAGATTCTTCAACTTCTCTATTAAAAACCACTGAAGAATTTTTGTTATCTAAGATATAAAAGAATGGCCGGAGTACTCTTTTTACTCCTCCATTTACAATAATTGAATAAGCTTGTGCGAGGTTTAGAGCTGTTACTTCTCCTGCTCCAAGAGCCAATGAAGGGACTTTCGGAAGGTTATCTCCGAATCCAAATATTTCTCCCGTCTTAGCTATTTTACTTATGCCTACTTTTTCAGCAAGCCTTACCGTGGGAATATTAAGTGACATTGCAAGCGCTTGCCTTAATCTAACTTCTCCCTGAAATTCGTCTTCATAGTTTTTTGGTTCCCAGGTCCCACCGGGAACTGAAATTGAAACAGGTTCGTCAATTAAGATGCTTGTGGTCCTAGCAGTTTTATAACTGTTCAGTTTCGGATCTAAGGCAGTGAGATATACAAATGGTTTAAAGGTGGATCCAGGTTGCCTCTTGGCTAATGAGACTCTATCAAACTGACTCTCTCCAAAATCTCTACCTCCTATCCAGGCTCTCACCTCGCCACTGGAAGGGATAACAGAGATCAGAGATACTTGTAAAGGCTCTTTACTTTTTCTTATCCATGAATACTGTGAGGAGAGATTAGTGACCCCTGATGTTACAGCTTTTTCTGCACAAAGTTGATATTCTAGATCAAGTCCAGAAACAACTTTCAGAGAACTTTCGGTAAGAGAATTGTTTTCTAAGAGACCACCAATTTCTCTTTGTAGGTAGTCGACGAAGTAGGGAGCTGTTCTTCTTGTTCTTGTTGCGGGTATTACAGTGGGCTTTTCCGCTATGGCGTTTTGTTCTTCTTCATTGGAAATCATTGAGATTTCTTTCATTCTAGCGAGTACTAAGTTTCTTCTGTGAACTGCCTTTTCTATATGTTTACGAGGGGAATATGCACTAGGTGCTTTAATCATTCCAGCCAACATCGCACTTTCAGAAAGACTCAGTTCAGAAACATCATGTCCGAAGAAGGATTTACCCGCCTCTGCAAATCCGTGGATCGCAAAATTGCCTTCTTGCCCAAGAAAGATTTCATTCATATACATTTCAAAGATTTGATCCTTAGAGTAACTCATCTCTATTAGAATGGCTGCAATAGCTTCTTTTATCTTCCTTAGTATGCTTTTCTCTGAGGAGAAAAATAGGTTTTTTGCTAGTTGCTGAGTAATTGTTGATCCTCCTTGAACCGCATCACCAGCCCTTAAGTTTATCAATGTTGCACGAATAATAGCTAAGGGATTAATTCCGTAATGGTAATAAAAATGTTCATCTTCTATCGCTAATATGGCATTTTTGAGATTAGGGCTGAATTCGTCTAGGTTTCGTCTAGTTACTGCACGTTCTGAGGAGTTTCCTAGGACAGATAGAATCTCTGGCTCTAACCAAATAGCACTAGTTTCTTTCTGACTTAAAGCATGCTTTATGCTTATTATATTACCATCAGTGCCCACTGCTAATTTGAATAGACCAGCTGCCTGCGTTTCTCCGGGTCGTATTAGAGTTGGCCTTAGATCGATGTATGCTTCATTTGAGTTTAGGCTAAATTCACCTGCCTGAGTTGGCGTAGAATCTAATTTCTTGTAATTAAGTCGTTCGAGTCGATTGAGAATTCGAGATTCAATTAAATTTGTATCTACTGTGATTGGGTATGGTCTTGAAAGGATGACAGATGAGGATTCAGTAATCTTTTTGGTTAGTAATGACCTTACTTCATCTTTAAGAAAGATTGACCCTATTATAATAAGTCCGATTATGAAAATACCCATAAAAATTGCTAGCCGAAATAGCTTTACGATGGGACTAAAAAATCCACCGCTGGATTTACCACTAAGGTCTGAGCTTTTAGATCTTTCCCGTACTGGTTTTTCTGTTCTTTGCGCGGGAACTTTTGGGCTACGTTTTCTGGGTTCAGGTTTTTGTTCAGATTCTATTACCCATTTTCTTTCAAGGGGAGTAGATCTACTAAGTTCCTTTCTGTTAGCCTGACGCTTTCTTCTTCGTTCCATTTTTCTCTAAAAATTAATTTCGTTATTCTACAGGCTAATTCATTTCTATACAAGTTCAGTGTATTTTTAGGTCTCCACTGACTTGTCTAGAGTGGGAAATGGGTGTTAGAGTCCTTAAGTTAAAAGGAGTTCAAATGATAGCAAGACTTAAGGGTACTATTTGTGAGAAAATTCAAGACATTCTAGTTCTTGATGTTAATGGGGTAGGTTATGAAGTATGTGTCACGCCTCGTGTTTCCGCTAGTATCGGGGGTGAAGGGACGGAGGTTTGTTTAACTATTTACACAGACGTACGTGAAACTGCCATAGTGCTTTATGGATTTAATTCTCAATTAGAAAGACAGGCATTTTTACTTCTAAAGAAAGTAAAAGGCATTGGTTCAAAAATTGCTCTCTCTGTTCTTTCAACCTTGAGTCCAGAAGAGCTTATGATTGCTATTGGGAACTCAAGTATTACCTCTTTAACTAAAGTGCCAGGAATCGGTAAAAAGTCAGCAGAAAGAATAATTGTAGAGTTACGAGAACAAGTAAGTCAGTTCGTTAGTGAGAACACAACATCCGCATTAAGTGAGATTGAGGTTTCATTTGTGGGTAGTGGAGGCTCGGGAATTGCTAGTGATGCAATGTTAGCCATGGAGAAACTAGGTTTCTCTGAAGATAGGGCTAAACATGCGGTCAGTGAAGTATTAAAGAATCATGTAGGTGTTAAGGATGCAGGAGAGATGGTTAGGTTTGCTTTATCTTATTTGGGATAATTTATTATGAGCGAATTTGATACTAACGTTCCAACGAGAATCATAACTCCTGAGGAGAAAGGAGAGGATGGCTTTCAGTCATCACTTCGTCCTAAGAATTTGTCCCAGTATATAGGGCAAGAACGACTTAAAGATCATGTGTCATTGGCAATTTCTGCTGCGAAAAGGAGAAATGAACCATTAGATCATGTTCTTTTGCATGGACCTCCGGGATTGGGAAAAACTACTTTAGCTAGTGTTATTGCTCAGGAGCTGGGAGTTTCATTTAAAGCTACCTCAGGACCAGTGCTTGAAAGGCCAGGTGATTTAGCTGCGATTTTATCGGGCTTAAGTATGCATGATGTTTTATTCATCGATGAGATTCATCGATTGCCTAGAGTAGTAGAGGAAATTCTTTATCCAGCAATGGAAGATTATGAACTTGATATCATAATTGGGCAAGGTCCCTCGGCTAGATCTGTTAAGGTTGAGGTAAAGCCTTTTACTTTAGTTGCTGCGACTACTAGAACAGCTTCCTTGACTGCGCCACTTAGAGATCGCTTTGGAATAGTGGAAAGGTTTGATTTTTATAATCCAGAAGAGCTATCAAAGATTGTTAAAAGATCTGCCGCGATTTTGAATGTAGAGATAGAAGCAGGTGGTGCTGATCAGATTGCTAAGAGGTCTAGGGGAACTCCTAGAATTGCTAATCGGCTTCTTAGAAGAGCTAGGGATTTTGCACAAGAAAGAGCAGATTTTGTTATTACGGAAATAGTAGCTGATAAAGCATTAGCTTTGCTTGAAATAGACCACTTCGGACTTGATAAAATGGATAGAGCTTTATTGTCAGCGATAATAGAGATGTTTGATGGGGGACCTGTCGGTATTGAGACGCTTGCAGCAACTTTACAAGAAGAAAAATCTACCTTAGAGGATGTTTATGAGCCATATTTGCTTGCCCAAGGTTTTCTTAAACGAACTCCTAGAGGAAGAGAGGTTACAAGTAAAACATTCGATTATCTTGGGTTGAAAAGAGATTCTATGCAACAAAGTTTATTTCGAGATTAAATAAGTTATAATTGTGCCTAAAGTAAGAGATAAAAAGTTTATAATTGTTTTATTGCTAACGATATGTGCTTTCATAGCTAGTCTTGTTCTGCACGGAGCTTTCCCTGTTTTAGAATCATCTAGTAGCGT
>JBILFC010000018.1:0-22138 GCA_044351785.1 Bdellovibrionota bacterium | reverse complement strand
CTAATGTAAGTAAGCTTTCATGACTAAGCAAGTGTTTGAGCTAATATCTGACGCAACAGTCCTCTCGAATATTCACTCATTAGGAGCGGTTATTATCAGGCTAAAAGAGAATGAAAATAGTACCTACATTACTGCTCATAAGTTTATTTTTCTATATGAAAGCTCAGATTCTACTAAAGCAGAACTCATAGCCGGCTTATACGGCTTAGAATACCTACTAAAAGATGAAAGGATTGAAATCTCTAATTCTAGATGGATGATGGACATTCCTCATATAGAGGCCATTATAAATAAGTTTAGACTGGAACCCAGAGAACAAAAGTGGCTAGAAATATTAGATAAAATTAAAGAAAATAAACTTACGATTAATCTTCCTCGTGGGAAGAATGAACTTAAAAGGCACCACCTCTGCCACCGAATGTGTACCTTAAGTAGAAAATTTTATATAGAGGATAACCCACCGTTATTTCTAGAAAATCTCCAAGCCCACCTAAACAAGATAGAAACCAACTGGATAATTGCCGACAAGAACACTTAAGATAATTGAGAAATGGCCGATAACCTATGTAGTGGGTAGAACTAAGGCTAAGGATTAGCACAGAGTTCCTTCCGCGCGGAGTAAAGGTGAAAGGGAAAGATTCGCCTAAAAAGTTCTGGGTAGTACCGCTCCACAAATACTATCAAGAACACGAGAAAGGATTCACTAAAGCGCCGTAAAAGAACAAGGCGGTTCAGGGCGAATTTTTTCCTTCCCTTTTTTATTCTTTAATCATTTCTTTGACTCGAGCTACAACACTAGGCTTGCCGATTATTATTGAAATAATTTCTGGACTGCCTTCTTTATTCACTCTAGAAAACTCTTCATACGCACCACCTGCTTCAGTAACTAAAATTTCAGTAGCAGCAATATCCCAACACTTCATTCCAAATTCGAGTAAAGCACCAACCTGACCCTCGATAGCTCTAGTTGTTGAAAAAATATCATAATATACTCTTGTAGAATCATGCTCCCTAACGACCTTATCGTAAATATCCTCTCTATCTATCCTCATAAAACATGCTCTAGTACTTAGTGCTATTACTTCCTGCCTGAATTCATCTTGCTCAGGATAATCTTGAATCTGTAAGCGCTCCCCATCTCTATATGCACCACGTTTATAAGCACCATAATATTCAAGCTTCAGAACTGGATGATTAATTGCACCTGCAATCGGTCTATCTTTATAAAAACAACCTACTACTATTCCGTAGGTTGGAATTCCGTGAACTAAATTCTGAGTCCCATCAATAGGATCAATGATCCATTGAAACTCTGCACCTGGATTAACCCCCGCCCTTTCTTCACCTACAATACCATGCTGTGGGAACAACTCCGCTACTTTTTCCCTAAGTAGATCCTCCACCCTCAGATCGACCTCAGTAACAAAACTCTTGTCCCGCTTCTCTTCCTTAGAAAACTTCTCCTTCACCATCTCACGAACAAGTTCGCCCGCTTCCGTGGAAAATGCCGTTGTAAATTCAAAGATTTCGTTTATTTTCTCACTATTTAAAGTATCTCTAACATCTGTCATATAAATTCCTACTTAAACAAACTCTGATAAACCTCAACCCCAATCAACACAATAATTACTAACTCTAAAATAAGCCCGCGTCTAGCATTAGCCCTATCAGTATATTTCTGATAAATGCCTTCGAGCACTCTAATCTTTCTATCGATTACAGATTCAAGATCCTGTAGTCTAAATCTATCAGATGCTAATCCATAAATTTTCACCAAGGTAGGATCACCTATTAAGTTAATCGCACTAGATACATTTATTGCTAAGTTCGTAGAATCTACTGCAAGCTGCGCAAGCTCAGCTTCTGTAGTTTTAAAACGTCCAGTAAGCGCTCTTCTAACATTTAGAGCAACGCTCTTAAAAACACTGGCACTTTGATTCTCAGAAAATACCTCGTAGGCTGAATCATTATGATCATCAATCTTTTCATCTAGATAAAGCATCTCTAAAAGCTGTACAAGAGAAAATTCAATAACACCAAAAACGTCTCTACTTTCCGATCCAAACCTAATTGCAGAATCCCAATCAATAATAGTAATATCTGAAGGCGTATAACTTAACTTATATTTAAGAGCATCTCCTATCACATCATCAGAAAGTTCATTTCTCTCTTGGCGAAGAATTTGTGCAATCACCCCACTATGAGTGTCTATGACATAAGGAATATTTGTCCCCTCAGTCTCTACCAAAGACTCAATACCAAACAAGTAGTACCCATGAGTAATATCTTCGATACACGGTCTTATGACAGAAGGGTAAATCCTCTCTAACATCACTTCCACCCTCTGACGGGCATCAAGTTGTGGCCTTTGATCTTCTCCAAGAAGAATACTAAGTTCAATTAAGTCTTCTATAGGTAAACCTTCTGGTAAATTTATCTTATACCTAGCAAGCACTACCCCAATATCAAAAACTGTTAACTCGAAAGACCTATCAGTGCTAAATCTATTAAACTGAAACGGCTCAGTGACCTCATAAGAAATCAAAGGAGCAGGGTCATAACCAAAATACCTCTCATGAGAACCCTTTTTACTGGAGAGCTGACGCCTAGTATCTCCCTCTATTAGCTCTGATGCTTTATTGAGCTTAACGCCCTCTCCAATCTCAAAAACGTAACAAAGGTCTACCGATCCCTTTTTAATGTGTAGATTAGAGGTCATCATTAATATATAAGTACTTGATTTTAGTGTAATTTGATTAAATTATAACATGTTGCGGATCACATAACTATCTGATAAACTAGACTTAGTCTAGACTAAGTCTATATATCGCTATGAAACAAAACCTAATCACAACCCACGAAGCGAAAACTCACCTTTCTAAATACCTCACTCTTGTTACAGAAGGAGCAGAGATTTTAATAAGCAGGGGCAAGGAACCAATTGCTAAGCTTGTCAGCATAGGAGCTAGCTCCCTGAAAGCG
Source organism: Bdellovibrionota bacterium (assembly GCA_044351785.1). Lineage (GTDB taxonomy): Bacteria > Bdellovibrionota_C > UBA2361 > SZUA-149 > DAOLCO01 > JAIYCX01. The sequence continues at coordinate 19,156 of JBILFC010000018.1, read as the reverse complement.
CGCCGCCCGAAGGTTGGAGTAACAACTTCCCTTGAAGTTACCTATTCCAATGATTGCTTCTCCCCTTTAGATAAAGCAGAATTAAAGATATGGGGTATCTAAGATAAGTGGCATACCTACTAGATACTTGTACATTTATTTGGTTGTGCTCTGATCCAGACAAGCTTACTATTAAAGCAAAATCAATTATAGACAATGCCGAAGACTTATTCATTAGTGACGTTTCCTGTTTTGAAATATCAATTAAATGGTCTAGTAAAAAACTCCACCTACCAACGACACCAAGGATTTGGATAGAAGAGCAAACTAAAATCTGGGACCTCAGCACAATTGCAATTAACAGAGAACACATTTATAGATCTACAGAGTTAGCACCACTTCATCAGGATCCATTTGATAGGATCCTGATTGGACAAGCGCTCTCACTAGGACTCAATATACTTAGTCCCGATGAATATATAATAGCCTATCCAGTAAGTACAACATGGTAAAATCAAACAAACACCTTTTGACAGCACAAGACCTCTACCTTTACGGTGAAGGTAATTTTTTAAAGAGTTATGAAAAACTTGGCTGTATACTCACAGAAGAGGGCGCTTTCTTTAGCGTATGGGCACCTAATGCAAAGTCTGTATCCGTAGCGGGAGATTTTAACTCCTGGAATCCAGAGAGCTCTAACATGAGCCCTCTGGATGCATCTGGAATCTGGAGCATCTATTGTGAAGGAGTTAAAGAATATCATCACTATAAATTTATAATTACAAATAAAGATAGTGGCGAAAGATTAGAAAAAATTGATCCCTATGCAAAGTACACAGAGGTTAGACCTAAACACGCCTCTCTTGCGTATAATACCAGTAGCTATCAGTGGAATGATCAGGACTGGCAAAATAGTAAAAAAACATTCTACAAAAATCCTGCGAACATTTATGAAATGCATCTTGGATCATGGAGACACTTCTCTGGTGATTATCCATTTTATGGCGTACACTATAAAAAATTAGCGGATACTTTACCCAAGTATTTGTCTGAGATGGGCTTTACACACGTGGAGCTTTTACCGATCACAGAACACCCCTTTGATGGATCTTGGGGATATCAAACAACAGGCTACTACTCACCAACAAGTAGATACGGAGAACCAAGGGATTTAATGCTGTTGGTTGATGCCCTACATCAAGCTAATATTGGAGTAATTCTAGACTGGGTTCCAGCACACTTTGCGACAGATTCTTATGGACTACACCGCTTTGACGGCTCATATCTATATGAACATGCAGACCCGAAAAAAGGATTTCATCCAGATTGGGGAACCTACATTTTTAACTTAGGAAGGCGGGAAGTTGAAAATTTCTTAATCTCCAATGCACTCTACTGGATGGATGTTTTTCATCTTGATGGTCTAAGAATAGATGCTGTTGCTTCTATGCTCTATCTTGACTATTCAAGAAAAGGAGCAGATTGGGTACCAAACCAATACGGTGGAAGAGAAAATCTAGAAAGCATAGAATTTTTTAAAAAACTTAATTCGATTATTGGGCAAAAGTATCCAGACACAGTAATCATGGCGGAAGAATCAACTGCCTGGCCCAAAGTTACAAAACCGGCTATAGATGGTGGGCTCGGCTTTGGCTGTAAATGGAATATGGGCTGGATGAATGACACCCTTAAATACTTCTCTAAAGATCCAATTTATCGCTCCTATGAACATTCAAACGTCACGTTTAGTTTCTCTTATACACACACAGAAAATTATATCCTACCCCTCTCTCATGACGAAGTAGTACACGGCAAGGGCTCACTACTTAACAAGATGCCCGGTGACGAATGGCAGAAATTTGCCAACCTACGCCTACTCTATACTTATATGTATTCCCATCCCGGAAAAAACCTTCTATTTATGGGTTCTGAGCTTGCTTCATATCAAGAATGGTCACATGAAAGGGCCCTCGACTGGCACCTACTTGAACAAGGAATGCATCAAGGAATAAAAACAGTAGTGCAAGATCTAAATTTACTTGCAATTAAAGAAGCAGCGCTACATGAATGTGACTTCGACGGAGCAGGATTCAAGTGGATCTCTGGAGAAGATACTTTAAATAGTGTTTTATCTTTTCTAAGACTAAGTAAGGATGAAACTATTCTTTGCCTACTAAACTTCACTCCAATACCAAGAGTAGACTATGAAGTAGGCGTCCCACTAGCAGGGAAGTGGCAAGAAATATTCAATAGTGATAGCTTTATTTATGGGGGAACAAACACTGGAAATCTTGGATTCTGTCAAACACAGCCTAAAGGGTTACATGGATATGCTGATAGCTTAAAATTAACTCTACCACCGCTATCAGGACTACTACTTAAGAAAATTAAGTAAGGAACTAACCTACTGCTTCCTTCTTTTTATCATTCTTAGGTGCAGGCTTATCTTCCTTAGGAACTGCTCTAAGCTTCCCTGTAACTGGAGTGTTAATTACAAGAGCGGTTTCATTATCACTTCTCTTCCACTCTACATCAACATCCTTAGTTTCAATTGCAAAGTACTTTGAAATTACATCTAAAAGATCTTTTTTAAACAATTCCATCTCAGTTGATGTCAGTCCACTACGGTCTTGGACAAGAACCATTTGAAGTCTATTCTTAGCAGTCTTTCTAGACTGATTACCGCCAAAAAATAGTGATGTTAAATTTTTTATCGCCGTACTTGTATTCACTGCACTTCTCCCTTCTAATAGGTCCTTATATTTAACTTTATAATTTTTTAAGCAGCTCTAAGTCTTCTTCCTAACTTTGCGAAGAATCCTGTATTTAAATCAGGGTTCTCTATTGGGAGATCCGCTCCCATAAGACGCTCAGCAACTTCTATGAAAGACTGCCCAGCTCTAGACTTAGGATTATAAACAACCGGATCTCCATTATTAGAAGATACTACGATGTCATTGTCCCTTAACACAAGACCTATTTGTTCGATACCTAGAATATCGATAACATCTTGAGGTGATAACATATCACCACGTTTTACCATGTCCTTATCAACTCTATTTATTATCATCTGAGCTTCAATGCCTTGAGAAGAAAGAAGTCCAACTACTCTATCAGCATCTCTAATTGCAGATACCTCAGGTGTAGTAACAACTACAGCTAAATCTGCCCCAGCGCATGAATTTCTAAATCCTTGTTCAATGCCTGCGGGACTATCAATTAAAATAAAGTGGAATTCTTGTTTTAGCTTGTTAACTAAATCGGCCATTTCTGCAGGAGTCACAGCATCCTTATCATCGGTCTGGGAAGCTGGAAGTAAAAATAAGTTATTAGATCTCTTAGACTTAATAAGTGCTTGTTGCGGCTTACATACGCCTTTAATTACATCAACAAGGTTAAAAACAATTCTGTTCTCAAGTCCCATTATGACATCAAGGTTCCTAAGACCGATATCGCCATCTATAACCAGAACTTTCTTTCCTTTTTCTGCTAAGGCTGCACCTAAGTTAGCAGTTGTAGTAGTTTTTCCAACACCGCCTTTTCCCGATGTAATAACTATTGCCTTACCTGTCATCTGATTATCCCTTTAGCTATTTTACTACTCTTATGAACTATTACTAGAAAACTAATTAAATCTAATTTTTCCCTCTTTTTGAAGAGGTTCTAGAAGAATAAGGTTCCACTATTATCATTCGATTGTCAATACGGGCGACCTCAGGATTTTTACCTGCATCCCCACTTCCACGACTCACTACAGAACCTATTCTTAACTGCATAGGTTGCATCTGAAGAGCAATGATCATACGATCTAAGGTGTCATCCTCATAAGCTCCAGCATGAGCCGTACCTCTAAGACTACCAAGTACAATAATATCTCCCCCTGCAATTAAATCTGCACCAGGATTAACATCTCCCATCACTATCAATGAAAAAGGAGTTTCTACTCTTTGACCAGATCTTAAAGTACCAAATACAATTCTCGCATTGGCTTCTTCATCGAATAAAACATCTTCTCCTAGGAATCTTGCAACCTTCTCTACATATCCTGATCTAGATAAAGAATTATCTCTGGCCCCTGAATAAGAGCTGTTATTACTCCTAACAGGCGCATCGAAACCTTCACCTTGAGCCAACATTTCAACCCGTTTTAATAAGTTCTCTACTGCTGGGCTCTGATCTTTTGGATCGGATACTACTGGTCTAGCACGAACTGTATTTGAGTATGAAGAATCAAATGGATCATCTAAATTGATCTCCGATGCAGTAGGAAAATTAGTATTTAAATTTTCTGTTAAAGCTTGTGTCAGAGCTGGATTTTCAATAAGTTTAGTTTCTACAGCGTTTCTAAGAATCTTGCTCAACTTTCTTTTTCTTTGAGATATTCCAATTGAGTAATTAGATTTTAAATAAGACTCTAATTCTGCACTTTGTTCTTTTGTTGGCAGTCTTTCAATCCATTCAACACTAACTTCTCCACCTTCAAAAAATCTTTTCTTCCCACCAAGAAATGCATCTATTTCTGCAAGCACATTTTCCCAAGGTGCTTTTCCATCTATCCGAAGAATCAATCCATCTTCAGTACCTCGAGCGGTGACTACTTGTGAAAGTTCTTCAGTACCTGAGAGAATATTTTTACCACTTAGAGAATTCCCTTTCTTTAAGGACCCTTCCCCGACATCACTCCCTGTAAAATTACTCACTACGTTCTCCTAATTAGGTATTAAATGCGGACTACTAAACTTCAAGTAAGTTATAGCAAAAGACTTTAGTCCGTCAATTGGGGGAGGAAATAAAGTTTACGAGAGAATGGCTAATACCCTAAAAATGTCTGTTATTGGACTAATGACCGCATAAACCATGAAAAGGCATAATCGAGTTTAAAATCCAACATTCCAGCACTAATATGATCGCCATTTTCCGCCAAAACCTCCAATCCTTACCTTCTTAAAGAACCTAAATCAATCTACCGACATATATTTACATAAATTTGCTGACCAAAAATCAACCATGCGCTTTCAAACAAAACTATTAATCTTCCTAATCACTGAGACTTTGCTTAGTACTCTAGCTATTCTTCTACTCTTTGAGCATTTTAGTTATCAAATTATTCTAAGAGAAATGAAGGAAAAGGTTCTAACAATAGCTGCTACTTCAGCTACTCAGATTAATGGAGATCTGCATTTACAAATCAATTCAAGAAATGATGAAAACACAGAAGCCTATAAAACGATCAGACATCAACTAAAGGCAATAAGAGATGCCAATAGACGCGAGGGTACTTACGTAGAATATTTATACACGATACTACCTTCTTCTGAGGATCCTTCACTATTAGTATTCGGTATAGATCCTGAAGAATCATTAAGTAATGTGTCTCATGTTGGGGATGTTATTCACAATGAAATAGTTAAAAAATGGTCATTAAAATCTATTGAAGTTGCTGATAGGTTAATTGAGGATCAATGGGGCACATGGCTATCAGCACACGCGCCAATTAAGGACTCTAAGGGTAATGTCGTAGCTGCCTTAGTAGTAGATATTCCCGAGAGAAGGATTGCAGAAGAATATTCAATAATCTCCACTAAAAACATATTAGCAGTGGGAATCGGAGTTATTATTTCGCTTATCTCTGCATTAGTAATTGCAAAACGAGTTACTAATCCATTGAAAGACATTCACTTAGCAGTAGAAAGAGTTAAAAGTGGAAACTTTGATATTAGTCTTAAAAAGAGAAATACCTTTGAATTTGACAAAGTCGGTGAAGCTCTTCAGTCTATGGCTAAGGGACTTAAAGAGCGCGACATGGTAAAATCTGCTTTCGCCCGATACGTTTCTCATCAAGTTGTTGACTCCATTCTTGCTACAGGAGAAGCTCCGATTCTTCATGGAGAAAGAAGAAGAATCACTGTACTTTTCTGTGACATAAAGGGATTTACCACTATGTCTGAGCAATTGAGACCAGAAACAGTAGTTAGTATTTTAAATGAATTTTTTGAACAAATGGTAGATATTATATTTAAGCATGGAGGTACTCTTGATAAATTCTTAGGAGACGGACTTATGGCCATTTTCGGTGCCCCAGCAGAAGATCAATATCAAGAAGAAAACGCCATAAAAGCTGCATTAGAAATTAAAAAAGCACTCCTAGAACTCTCCGCCAGACTAAACAAAGAGCACTCAATAAACTTTGGCGTAGGAATAGGCATTAACTCAGGTGCTGCAATCGTAGGTAACATAGGATCATCTCAAAGAATGGAATACACAGCCATAGGTGACACCGTAAACCTAGCCTCAAGACTCGAATCTAAAACTAGAGAACTAGGAGCTGATATTCTAATTAGTGAAGACACCTACAATGCCGTAAGAGGTACCTTTCCGAATAAACTTAAAAAAGTTGGTAACATCAGCATTAAAGGAAAAGAAGATGTTGTCACTGCATATATGGTAAATGGTATCTCTTAGACATAACACTAAGAGATACTAGACCAAGTCTACTTCTCTAAATACAAATCCCCAAATGGAATTAAAGGATTTCTTTCAAGGTATCTGGCTGCACTTAGTGCAAATAGTCCAACAAATCCAATCCCAACCGCGACATCCAACATGCCTACAGGGATATGATCAGGGTAAATTGTAGGAGCAAATAGTAGGTACATCATAAGCCAAAGACCGATAGAAGAAATAATACCTGTACATGCGAGAAGTACCGGTACCTGCTTAAGATCTCTACTTAAGCCCATCATAAAAGGAATAATGAAACACATTCCAAGAACTAACCAAGCTAGGTCTCTCCACGGTGCCACTCTTAATCTTAAAATAATGAAAGCTGTTTCTTCCGGCATGTTTCCGTACCAGATAGGAAGATAATGTGACCAAAAAAGATATGCCCAGAAAATACCAAAACCAAAAAGCAATTTACCTAAATCATGGAGCGTCTTTCTCTTAACGGCCATCTGCATTAGCGGGCTATAACGTCTGACAAAGTAAAGACCAATAGAAACAAAAGCCATTGCCCCATAAACGCAAGACATAAAATAGAATCCACCAAACATCGTAGAATACCAATGTGGATCTACTGACATTATAAGGTCAAAAGCTAATAACGACATAACAAAAGCATACGCCATTACGCAAAGTGGAGAAAGTGTCCCCATCTTATCATAAACTTTCTGAAGACCTTTAGGCCCGTCACAAGCTCCTGCTTCACAACATCCACATGAAACATCACTAAATCTATTATTCTTTTCATCAATGCCCTTCACTAGGCCACTTTTTAAAGCAATTATATCTAAAGCCCTAGACCCTTTAACCACTCTAGTAATTGTAAATACTAGGAGTAAGCATGCTAAGAAATCTCTAAAATAAACAAAGTTCTGAGTTAACCAATGCTCTTTCCCCGCTATTGGCTCTCTAGACCATAAAAATAAATCATTCGCACTAAAGTAAAGAGCAATAAGAAATAATGGTGCATAGGTAAAAAATATCGAGCCCGATTCAAATACTCTTCTTAGTGGTCTAGCCCACTGAGCATTACAGATATGAAACACCGCAGCAAAACCTGATAAAGCCGCACTAATTCCAAAGAAATATAAGAAATTTAAATGCAAGGCCATCCAAGCATGCTTCCTACCTGCGTCACCTGAAATATAACCCTGAACAAAGAATAATAATCCTATTAATACGCAAATTGAAAAAAGAAGCTTCACACCAGCAGAAAGCTTAAATGCTTCCGCCTCTACTATTTTCTTTACGTCTTCATCACTTAATTTTTCTGCACCGTGAGACATCTTCTAGCCTTTATAGATTATCTATATTACTTAATTTTTACTTCGCACTTACCGGTCTCTTCATACCCTCTACATCCTTACCTTTTAAGAACTTAAGGTAATTAACCACGTCCCATCTTTCCTCTTCTGATAACTTATATCCGTATCTAGGCATACCACGAACACCCAACATTATTGTTCCATATATCCTGCCATCAGAATATGAATCAAATCTTGATTCTAAAAGATTAGGAGCTCCAACTAACTTTCCAATCTTTGTATTTGATTCAGCGGTAGCTCCGTGACAAGGAAGACACTGAGTGTTCCAAAGTCTTTGCCCTCTCCAAACGCTGTTACTATCAAAAGCCACTGGATTCTTAAGAGACTTCTCAGCCTCATCCATAGTCATAGTGAAAGGCTTATGCCCTAAAGGAACCGTACCCTTTACAGGCGCTCTAGCCACTTCATTGGATTTAAGACTCTGTTGTGAATACATATCAGTATCCCATGGCAAAGCATTAACTCTACTTATGGGAGAAAAAATAGCCAAAACAATTAAAGTCTTTAAAGCTATATTGGTATTAAAATTCATCTAAAATTCTCTCCTATCCAGCGTAATCTATCTCTACTAAACTAGCCCCAGCACCATTTAGTAATGCCTGAAGCTCATCAGTCTTTTCCTTCTCTGCCTTAATTGTTACTCCGAACTGCCCCTCAGTAAATTGCCTCTTAAAAGACACAGGTCTTGAAAGATTCGGAATTCTACAAAAGTGAAACATTGATAGTAAGGTAAAAATACCTCCTAATAAAATCGTACACTCAAAAGCAATCACAACAAAAGCAGGATAAGAAAGAAGCGGTTTTGCAGAAACTCTTAGTGGATAATCCAGAGACATCCAAGAAGTAAATAAGAATGCGCCTAAACAACCAGTTGTTGCACCTAACAAAGTGAAACGCCTAACAGGACTTTTTTTTCTATCTTTATACTGTTCTTCCTCAAGATTATGCTCAGGAAAAGGCGCGTAATACTCTACATCATCTCCTAAGCCCTTAGACTTAAGTTGACTTAAAGCATCTACAGCTTTTTCCGCTCTCTCGAATGTTCCAGTTACAAAATAATCTTTTGCCATTCTCTTAACTTTTCTAATAGTTCCTAATGTTTCTCTCCAGCATGACCCGCAGCATCCTCTGGAAGTGTTACAATTTCCTTGATTTCAGTTAATGCCATAGAAGGGAAAAACTTAATAAAAATTAATAACAACGTAAAAAACCATCCAAAAGAACCAATAGTTATACCGGCCTCTGTCCAATTCCAGTTATAAGATCCCCAAGAAGACGGATCAAATTCCCTAGCAAGTGACTGAGCCACGATGTTAAATCTTTCAAACCACATTCCAATGTTAATGAAGATGGAAAGGATAAATAACCAAGTTATATTCGTTCTGCACTTTTTAAACCAAAGAGAGAGAGGGAAAATACAGTTACAAGAAACCATTATCCAGAATGCCCAAGCCATATCCCCGAATGGTCTGTACCAGAACTGATATTGCTCATAAATATTATTACTATACCAAGCAATGAAAAACTCGATTCCATATGCATAAGTAACTATCCCTGAAGTAAACATAATCAACTGGCTCATCTTTTCATAATGCCAAATAGTTAGGTACTTCTCTAAACCCCACCATTTTCTCATAGGTATTGTAATAGTCATAACCATCGCAAGACCTGAGAAAATAGCTCCAGCTACGAAATAAGGAGGGAAAATTGTAGTATGCCAACCTGGAACGTTACTCATAGCAAAGTCCCATGAAACCACTGAGTGTACCGATAATACCAATGGAGTAGCAAGAGCTGCAAAAAATCCATACGCCGACATATAATGTCTCCACTGGCTCCCACTTCCTCTCCATCCTAGCGATGTTGCAGTATATAGCAACTTCCTAAAGCCTGTTGCTTTATCTCTCGCAGCTGCAATATCAGGAATAAGCCCTATGATAAAAAACAAAACGCTGATTGTTAGATAAGTACTAACTGCAAATACGTCCCAAAGAAGTGGAGACTTAAAATTCACCCATAGGTATCTCTGATTCGGAACAGGTAATAGCCAATAAAAATTCCAAGGACGACCTAGGTGAATAATTGGAAATAAACCCGCAGTTGCTACAGCAAAAACTGTCATAGTTTCCGCAATTCTGTAAATTGGAACTCTCCATTTTGCTCTAAATAGAAACAATACTGCTGAGATTAAAGTTCCAGAGTGAGCGATACCAACCCAAAATACGAAATCGGTAATATAAACACCCCAAGCAATCGGATTATTAATACCGGCCATCCCGATACCTTGGATCAACTGATTCTGCCAACTTAAAGCTCCAACAACCAGAAGCGATAAAGCTATCGACAACAACAGATACCAACCCATCTTAGGGGCATTAAGGGTCCCAAGAATATCATCGTTTACAGTTTTGTAATCGACAATTATTGCTCCCGACTCACTCATATTTTTAACTCCAAGTTCTCTTTAATTACCTATTCTCTCTAGTGCGCTTCAGCCTTATGCGCCGAGTCCTTTTCAAGTTGCTCCTTACTTGCCTTCTCACGACCCATCGGCACATGTTCTGCATCATGCTCACCATGAGCATCAGCTTTTACATGGTCTTTATGAGTTACCTTAGCTAAGTAAGTAATTGCAGGCTGAGTATTTAACTCAAAATCAAGCACCTTGTATCCTCGCTTACTTTCAGTCCACTGAGAAACAACACTTTCTTTATCTAAAAGATTTCCAAACTGTATTGCATCTGCCGGACAACTTGCCTGACAAGCAGTTTTTACATCTCCGTCTTTAATCGGACGACCTTCATCCTTAGCAACGTTAGATGCTTCCCTTACTCTCTGAATACAGAAAGTACACTTCTCCATTACCCCCACACCTCTTACCGTAACATCTGGATTCAATTGCCATGTTAAAGGCTCTGGCCATTCATAGTTAAACCAATTAAATCTTCTAACCTTATATGAACAGTTATTAGAACAATATCTAGTACCCACACAACGGTTATAAACCATTGTATTTAAACCATCCTCAGCGTGATATGTCGCATATACTGGGCAAACAGGTTCACATGGCGCATTTCCGCAATGCTGACAAAGCATAGGACCAAAACCTGTAACAGGTTGCTCATCAGGACCATCCAACCATCTAGATATCTTAAGCCATGACATCTCACGGCCTTGCTTAACAATCTGCTTACCAACAACAGCGATGTTATTCTCAGCGTAACATGCCGTTACACAAGCTGAACAACCAGTACATGCCGCTAGATCAATCGTCATCCCCCATCTATATAATGGGTGATCCATTTGTTTATACATTTGAGCTGGCTCTTCTCTAGGTCCGAGAGCTAATCTATCATGATGTCCGCCAGCATGACCGCCATGAGAATCACCATGCTCATCATGAACCGATTTAAGATATTTCTCTTCACTTACAGTTCTAACAAAACCACGATCTAACTGAGAATCACTAAACTGAACAGCTACTAACTCATCTTTATTAACTGATGGTCTAATTTCAACACCACTAGCGATAAGCGAAATTCCACCATCCTTAACACTCGAAGCCCCAACTAGATCAATAGCATTAACACCGACACCATTAGCAAATCGGCCATAACTATCATGACCTAGTCCTAAAGGAGATGCCACGAGAGATGGGTGAATATGCTTACTTACATAAGCTGGTGCATCAATTGCTCCGTGCTCACTCTTAATCTGAATAACTTGACCATGAGTTATTCCAAATCGTTCAGCCGTATCTGGGTGAATTTCTATCCAAGAACCCCATACAGTAGTTGTCATTGGATCTGGAACTTCATGTAACCAAGCACGATTAGCTCCCTTACCATCCTGATACCTAACAGTTGGGAAGGCTAATGCCATTAAGCCAGCACTCTGACTTGTTGTAAATGAATAAGAAGAATTTAGGCCTGAGAAGTTACCTGCAATATTTAAATAAGTTGGAGTCACTCCGAAGTGCCCACCCTCTGCAATTACATTCTCAAACTTATCTTTAAATCCAGCCTCACCTAAAATATCCTTCCATTCTTTATCTAGATAATCCTTGAAGTTTGTAAACTTCTTTGAAAACTGACCTGCTCCTTCTAAATCCTTAGAAGCATCAAGAGAAAGAATAATATCTCCTAAACCTTGAGTCTTATATAGAGGCTGCATTGCAGGTTGATTGATTGCAAATACACCTGGCATCGGCTCACTATCTGACCAAGTTTCGAAACTTTTACTTAGAGGTAAAATAGTATCAGCAAACTTGGCAGTTTCATCTAGTGTTGTAGATATACTTGTAACACTTCCTACACTAGCCAATGCTTTTTCAAAACCTAAGTCCTTAGGAAGAGAATAAAGTGGATTAGTGTCTATAAATACCACAGCACCGATAGCCTTAGCTTGCATATCAGTGACTAAAGTCTTTAACTTATCAACTGTTGCTACTGTAAAATCACTTGAAGATTTATATAACTTAACACTTCTTCCAATATTTCCTAATACGGAGTTAAGAAGTAAAGCTACCGCACTTACTTCCTTAGCCTGCGCACCAAGACTTGCCCCACCAGCAACTACTAAACTTTCCTTAACACTTGTAAGATCAGTTACAATTGATTTTAAAGTTTCTTCTTTTACATCAGCATTCTTTAATGCTTTTTCTAAATCAAATCCTTTTAGGATCTTTTCACTAGCTGCTTTTGCATCTGAGTTTAAAGATACTTTAGAACTTGCAATTAATGATTTAAGAACTGCTTTAAGAATATCTAACTCAGTCCCTGGCTTATTCTTTAACCAAGTATCCGCATTTGAAGCAGTAAGGGATAATCTAGGCTCAACATGATAGACCTTAGAGATTCTACCTTTATTTCTTTCAGGTACTCTCTTAGATGAAAAGTCTTTAGTAAACTTTACAGGAGACATCCAAGTCTCTAAGTAATCAGCTCCGACACCTAAAACTACTTCTGCCTTAGAGAAGTCAAAGTCAACCTTAACTCCCTTACCAAAGATATCACCAGATGCATTATATAAAGAATCATTACCAAGTAGCTCATATTGAACTACTTCAGAATTCTTTAATTTAGATGTGAATTCTTTTAAAATCTTTGCTTCAGACCCACTAAGTGGTTTAGTAAAAAATACAGTTCTCTTAGAAGAACTTAACTTCTTAGCTACTTCGCTAACCGCATCTTCCCAAGTTGTATTTTTAAAAGACTCACCGATCTTTCTCTTAAGTGGCTCTCTAACTCTATCTGGATCATATTGTGCTTGAAGAGATGATTGCCCTAGTGAACACAATCCTCCACGGTTCACAGGATGTTTAGGATTACCCTCTACTTTTAATGCTCGCCCTTCTTTAGTTCTAACGAGAACACCACATCCAGCGCTACATTCATTGCAAGTGCCTGAATACCAAACCGCATTACCGGCCACTACTTCATCAGGATGGATAACGTATGGAATAATTTTTTCTGGAAGATCTTTTCCGCAACCAGATGCTACTAAGCCTGATCCAGCACTTAAGACCTTAAGAAAGTCTCTCCTATTAAAGCCCTTCTTCTCACTCATTTAATCTAATACCTTCTGAGATTACTAATAATGACAAATACCACAATCAATACTCACACCCTGATCACGGTGACAACTTATGCAGAAGCCCATTTTCATGGTTGAAACTCTTTCCACCACTTCCATATTCTGCACCTGACCATGACAGTTCTGACAACCAACACCAGCCTTAATATGTCTCTGGTGATTGAAGTTTGCATGCTCAGGAAGATTATGAACTGGAATCCATTCAACTGGAATTTTCTTTTCCCAATGTTCTTTTAATTTCTTAATTTCTGGGGATTCAGTCTTAATTACATTATGACATCCCATACAAAGTTCAACTGGAGGAATAGTCGCATAAGAAGACTTAGCAACTCCTGAGTGACAGTACTGACACTCAATTCCGTTCTGCTTAACGTGAACTACGTGACTGTAATTTATTGGCTGCTCTGGCTTATAGTCTCTTTTATACCTCTTGGCAGTGAATACATCTAAAAGCCGTACGTCTGTTTCAACAGCCTGACCTTCTCTCCATAAGCCCATCAGAACTTCCTCCCTAGGAATTTCAAGAGCTGGTGTAGCTGCTGGTGTAGGATTAGTACTTTCCTCTGCATCAACGAATGAGTAATAACCAAAGGCTACTAAACATATTGTTCCTAAGCCTAAAAGCCTACCTAGAAGTGAGTTAAAAAATTTGGGGCTAAAAAAATGGTTTTTCATCCGATTTGAGAATCTATAATGACTAAGTTTAGAAATTCTATTTTCAAGTGCCCCCTATGTAGGCTGTCGAGAGAAATTATGCAAGACTAATAGAGAGTTATCCACATGATTCGTTATAAAAAATGTATATAATATACTACCCAACTTGTCATAGAAGCTTCTTTTCGATACTAAGCTTTTATATAAGCATGGTATAGACCAAGAATATTAAAATAACCGACTAATGAACTTAAAAATAGAAATACTACGAATTTTATCGACATATATAGCTAACAGCCAGTCTCTTGATAAAGATTTAGTTTTAAAACTACTAGAAAAACCTAAAGATCCAAGTCACGGAGAAATTGCCCTTCCCTGCTTTCAATTAGCAAAAGTTCTTGGAAAAAAGCCAAACGAGGTTGCAACTGAAATTGCTTTGCTAACCGATTTGCCAAAGTTTATCAGCAATATTTCTAACGTTGGCCCATTTTTAAATTTTAAATTAAATTTTAAAGAAGTCGCTTCCTTACTTCTTGATAAAGAAAAGAATACAAGCTTTGATAAAAAATTAGAAAATATAATTGTCGAATACTCAAGTCCAAATATAGCTAAACCTTTTCACGTAGGTCACCTTAGAGCAACTCTAATTGGGAACGCACTTGATAGGATTTATAGATTTGCTGGATACAATGTTGATAGCATTAACCACTTAGGTGATTGGGGTACTCAGTTTGGTTTTGTATACGCTGGTTGTAAGATATGGGGAGAGCCTGAAACATATTCTGTATCCACCTTGGTTGAACTTTATAAAAAAGCTACGGGCCTTAAAGAAGAGCAAGAAAAAGCTAGCGTAAAAGAAGGCGAAGTAGATGTAAATAGTCTTGCAAGGGGCTATTTTATTGATCTTGAAAAGGGTAATGACTACGCTGTAACATTCTGGAAAAAGTGCGTAGATACTTCTCTCGTCTACTTAAAAGACACCTACGAAAGAATGAATATAAAGTTCGATCATTATCTTGGTGAGTCCTTTTATTCTGATAAACTTGAAGCGGTAGAAAATGATCTTAAAAAATCCGGGGTTTTAACTGAATCCCAGGGTGCTTTAGGAGTTGATCTTGGAGAGAAGTTGGGCTTTGCTAGAGTTCTTACTCCTGATGGTCGATCTCTTTATCTTTCAAGAGATCTTGCAGCTGCAGAATATAGATTTAACAGATTTAATTTTTCTAAATCACTCTACGTAGTTGGTGCTCCTCAGTCTTTACACTTTCAGCAAATTATAGGTGTACTTTCTAAGCTCAATAAACCTTACGCTGATTCTATTTTGCACATTGCCTTTGGACATGTTCTAGGAATGAAAACCAGAGGTGATGGTAAGACAATTGAACTTAATGAGTTCTTAGATGAAGCTGAAAGACTAGCACTTGAGGCTTATCAGACTGGGGTTGAAAGACGTCCTGAAGGACTAGATGAAACTGAAGTTTCAAAGAAAGTCGCCCTTTCTGCTATCATCTTTAGCACACTAAACAGAAACAACATTAAAGATGTTACGTTTAAATGGGACGATGCTTTAAGTTTCCAAGGTGATAGTGGGCCGTACTTACTATATGCATATGCACGACTTAAAGGCATAGAAGAAAAAGCTTCTAAGGAAAACATTACAGGTTCAGGTCCTTACAATCTAGAAGCCCTTGAAACTGAAGGTGCAAATGGACTACTAACAACTATTCTAGACTTTGAAACATCCGTACTTGATACAATAAAAGAAAACGAACCACTCATACTGTGTCAGTACGCACTAACCCTAGCTAAATCAATTTCCAAAGCCTACCTAGATCTTAAAGTACTCGGTACCGATTCTAGTACCGCAAACACCCGCCTCGCGCTTTTTAAACTAGCAGGTGAAAAGCTTAAAACGAGCTTGAATTTATTGGGGATTGAAGTTTTAGACAGAATGTAAAAAGCCAGAAAAGAAAAGGATAAAAACACAAAGCCTCAGAGGATTCAGATTTAATCCAAACACTGAATCCGATGAGGCATAGATCCCTTATACTTCTGTTTCACAATGAGAGAACAGTGCTCTAAGAAAGCTATTAACTTGTAACTTTCGATCTTTAAATTCCGGGTATATTTCCAGCAATTCTGCAAGAAGAACAGACAATTCCGCTTCTGTCATACAGGAGTCACTTGGGACCGCACACATATAACAGAGCGCCAACAACTTATCATCTGTAAGATACACATCTTCAGACAAACCCAAGGTACAAAGGATCGATTGCATCACTCCGCGTGCATAAAAATTATCTTCAGGTTTCAGCTGCGATCTCAGTCGCTCAAGAAGACGCTCCGAAAAAAGCACGAACTGACTCATCGGGCGGAATATGTGTTGTGGTTCCGGCATAAGACTGTCAGAGGGATATTGAAAAAATCCAGCACTGACATCATTCCAAACTAATTGTTTCACTACTCCTTCGGGCATACCCACTGAGATTTTACTCAGCACTCGGTGAATAACTGCGACCGCAAGAGCTGTGATTACACCCTTTTTTACAACTTTCATTTGACTCTCCTCAGTAAAACCAAATAAGGACAAAACCTCTTATCCTTTTCTATCTGGCTGTTAGAATCCATGCACTCTAAGAACCAGATAAAAGCTTCCTTCTACACATATAAGAATTTTAGCACCTATAACATGCGCATAATGGAATAATCAAATAAGGCGAAAATCACCCTGTAGAGAAAAGACATCCTTCGGCGAGTTCAGGACAGGTTGCCTCTGCTCTACAGTTACAGTTAACGCAAAAAGTGTATACAATCGGATGCTTAGCTACGATGAAAGGCCTTAGAGTTATTATATGCACTTGTAGAGTGAAGGCCTGCCTTCACTCACCCCACCGAGCAAAGGCATGGTTCGACAGGCTCACCACAAGTCGCCTTTGCTCTACTGAAAAGATCGTACATTCACAATCACTACAACAACTCCCTATACCCCTCTATCATTCTCTCAATAGAATAATTCTTTCTAACAAACTCAAATCCCTTGCCAACTAATCTCTCCCTAAGATCTTTATCTTTCACTATCTTTAAAAGTAATCCCGCAAGCTCGCCCTCTTTATCTCCATCAAATGTAAGTCCCGTAACCCCATCTTCAACCAAATCTTTTAAACCAAATACTGCCGTAGACAGTAAGGGCAATTTAGCAACATATGCTTCAAGTGCAACGAGTGGGGAACTTTCTTCTCTTGAATTAATAATAAAACAATCTGCTATGGCATAGTACTTAGCAACTTCACTAGTTTCAGGAACAAAAGTTACCACATCCTCCATATCAAATCCCTCCACTAACTGCCGCAGTCTAAATAAATCTGGAATCTCTCTTGCTCCGACAAAAAGCATTCTAAATTTAATCTCAGGATTTAATTTTCTAAAGAGTGCTAACTCTCTAATTGTTCTATCCTGACCTTTTCTTTCCGTTGTAGTACCAACTGTTAGGAAAACAAATTCATCTTCTTTGATGCGAAGTTTAGATCGAAATTCGCTACTATCTATCATCTTGATAGAACCACTAAATGCCTTGATATCAATTCCATTACTAATGACAGACACCTTGCCCTTACCAATAAATCGAAGATAAAGCTCTTTTGTCTTTTCACTTACAAAAACGATTTCATTCACATTACTTAGTGCAAAAAGAAAACGATGCCGAAGAAAAACTGGTAAATTCTCGAACCAACCAGCCGGATCAAGACTTTCATGAATAATCCATAAAGTTCTTAACCCACTATCAATAGCCTGTGCCACTACGGGGAAAGCATCTAAACCATTAGCAATCACTTTTCTCGGATTTTCTGATTCTAAGAATAAGGCTAACTTATCAATCCCCTTAAAATATCTATCAACGATAAACTCCACTTGTGATAACTCAGGGATAATCTCAATTTTATCTAAAAATGGTGCTATCTTCGCTTTCGCTTCACCTTCCCTTAACGACAAGAAAATACTGTTAGAAACATAAGGCCGTAAGCCTTCTAAAATCGAGTACAAAACTCTTGGCGCTCCCTCAGTAAGACTCAAGTTATGACTTACAAATAGAACTGTTTCTGAAGATGCATTAACTAATGCCGGTGACAATTTAAGTTCTTTCACTGGTAGCAGTGCCTTACCACCAACAATCCTATACAAAGACTTTAGAATATTCTTATCACTTAAATAGATGTTAGAGTTAAATAATAAGGACAACTTTTCCTTAAGAAATCTACTTATAATTTTAACTTGCCTATCACCCTGAACAACCTCCATACTAACTGAACCCGGAGTACGACCAAGAAAATCCAAGGGCAAGCTGGTGGAAAGATAATACGGCGGATAAGATGAATAATAAGAACAATCTAATTCTACATTTTCTCTCTCTAAACTTTCTTTCACCACATAATCTGAGCTAATCTCTCTTAGCCTTCTGGTTCCTTTTAAGAAAACTTTCATGGGCTCATTCCGAGAAGAGAAAGCAATAGCTCTAATCTTAGCCCACCTTCCAACGTCCTGAACTCCCCTTAAAATCAATGCCTTTCTTAAAGAAGTTGTGACCAAGGTACTACCCCAATAGTACGTTTGCTTATGCCCTGAACTAAATTCAACTTCTAAGTTAACAGAAATAATTTCATCAACTAGATGTTCAGGAAAAAGACACACTAATTCAATCCCAACATCCCGCACTTCCTCCAAATCCGGCAAAGACTTTGCAAGCTCGGGTGCACTTAACCCATACCTAACAGATACGGAAGAAACACCATCAACTAAAGCAGTGACAGATTTAATACTTGATCCAAACTGAAATGCCCAGCCTCTTAAAATTAAAGCCTGTCCAAAATATCTCTCAGGCAAATTTCTAAATGGTCCACCCAATATCTTATCTTGAAAATTTGCTTTATCCCCTATCGTAATCGATACTGAATTTGAAGTTACAGTAAGGTCACCTTCAGATACTCTTATCTTTAAAGAAATAGTCCCCTGAAATGCAGTTTCTCGATGGATCTGGCCACTTACTTCTAATATCGGTCCATGAATACCTTCATGCTCAGACTCGTAAGTGCTACATGAATCAAAGA
>JBILFC010000143.1:0-7554 GCA_044351785.1 Bdellovibrionota bacterium | reverse complement strand
CTGGAGAGGCGGCGGTTGGTGATGAAGTTAAGCTAAATTTTGAAATTGATGGTGTAGCGAAATAGGATATATAAACCCTTCGACAAGCTCAGGGCTAGCCCTTCTCTCTTTGGGAGAAGGGCTAGGGCGAGGGAATAAAAAATATAGGAGAATGGGAATGATACAATTAAGAATATCTAGCGAAAGAGGTCTGAGGGAAACCGATTGGCTTAGGAGTTATCATTTCTTCTCCTGGAATGGGCTTTGGAAGGTATCCTCATAAGAACATGGAGATAGTTACTTTGGTGCTAAGAGGAGAGCTAAGGCATGAAGACAGTCTTGGAAGTAGTGCTGTGATAAATAAAGATCTGATTCAGAAGATGTCCGCAGATAAAGGGAATATTTCATAGTGAGTTTAATAATTCTAGTTCGGAAGAAGTGCATCTTTGTCAGATTTGGATTTAGCCTAGACCAGCTTGCTACCTTAGGTTATAAGGAGGAATGTCAAAATATTCCGTACCAATAGTCATAGTCGCCGCCATGAGTAGAAAGGCTCGTGCGATAGGCAAGGATAATGCTCTTCTTTGGCATGTTCCGGCTGATTTAAAGCGGTTTAAGTCATTAACTATCGGCCATCCAGTTATAATGGGAAGAAAGACTTTTGAATCAATTATAGATATTTTAGGTAAGCCACTTCCTAAGAGAACGAATATCGTAATTACTAGAAATAGAGATTATAAGTATGAAGGTGTGACAGTCGTAGGTTCTTTAGAAGAGGGCATAGCTAAGGCACTAGAAGAAAATCCTTCAGAGATTCATATTGGTGGTGGGGCTGAGATTTATAAAGAAGCTTTACCTATTACGGATAAGTTATTTCTAACTTTCTTTGATGACGAAAAGGAAGCAGATACATTTTTCCCAGAATTTGAAGAACATTTTTTTGTTAGTGAAGAACATGAACCTCAAGTTCATGAGGGTGTGCGGTATCAGTGGGTGGATTATGAGAGGAAGAAGTAGAGAAAAAATGTTCGCCTAGTGCAATTTCCAATTAATTTAAATCTCGGACCTATCATAATACCTTCTCACTTAGTTTTTGAGGTTTTAGGGTATGTCTTAGGCTTTCGTTATTACTTAATACTTAGAGAGAAGACTGATGATCATATCTCTGAATATCACCGCATGTGTATTATGGCAGGAGGTGCTTTTGGTGCCCTTATATTTTCAAGATTAATTGGAGCTCTTGAGAATCCACATGATTGGATGGCTTCATCCTATCCACTCTTATATCTTTATCAGACTAAAACGATCATGGGTGGTTTAGCAGGTGGGCTCTTAGGAGTTGAGATCGTTAAGAAAGTAATAGGAGAGAAGCGATCATCGGGTGATTTGTTTACTTTGCCACTAATTCTCGCAATTATGATTGGTCGTATTGGGTGTTTTCTTAGCGGTGTTTCTGAACCTACATTTGGAATTGAAACTACGATGCCTTGGGGCATGGATTTGGGTGATGGTTTGTTCAGGCATCCTACTTCTTTATATGAAATTTTATTTTTACTGGCTTTTTTCTTTATAATGAAAGCTTATAGGCCTTATCTTGTTAAGAATGAAGGTCGGATGTTTAGACTTTTTATGCTTATTTACTTTGGTTTTAGGTTTTTAATCGAGTTTATTAAGCCTGTAGCTATAATTTGTCTTGGACTTAGCACGATTCAGTTGTTAAGTTTGTTTATCTTTATTTATTATTCTTTAATCCTTTCCTGTGCCAGAAAATAGAAATTACATATATTACGATCATACTATTAGTTTGTGCGTTGAATGTCATAAGCCAATTAGTGCAAAAATAATTTTCGAAGATGGAAATGTCTATTTATCCAAGCATTGTAAATCGCACGGCTATCAGAAAGTTATCATAGCAGATGATATCGAGTATTATAAGCAGATCAGAAATTACAATAAGGCTTCTGAGTATCCTAAAGAGCCTCATACTGAGACTCTTTATGGGTGTCCTTTTGATTGTGGGATTTGTCCAGATCATGAACAGCATTCTTGCCTTAGCATTGTAGAGGTAACTGATCGGTGTAACTTATCTTGTCCTACTTGTTATGCGAACTCTGGTCCAATGCACGGGAAACATCGCACGTTAGAAGAAATCGAGTTTATGCTTGATGCTATTGTTAAGAGTGAGGGAGAGCCTGATGTTGTTCAGATAAGTGGAGGTGAGCCCACGATTCACCCAGATTTTTTTAAAATTTTAGATATCGCTAAAACTAAACCGATTAAGCACTTAATGCTAAATACTAATGGCATTAGAATTTCAAAAGACCTAGAGTTTACTAAGAAACTCGCTTCTTATATGCCAGACTTTGAAATTTATCTGCAGTTTGATTCTTTTAGAGGAGAAGTGCTACGCTCACTAAGGGGAGAGGATCTTACTGAAGTTAGAAAAAAGGCGATAGATAATTTAAATGCGGTGAATTTATCTACAACTTTAGTTGTTACTCTGCAGAAAGGCCTTAATGATGATGAGATCGGGGAGATCTTAGATTTTGCTCTTAAGCAGAAATGTGTAAGAGGAGTTACCTTTCAGCCTACTAGTGTAAGTGGAAGGTTGGAGAATTTTAATCCTGCTACTGATAGATTGACTTTAACTGAGGTAAGGAGGAAAATTCTAGAGCAGTCTAATGTATTTAGCGAGAATGATATTATTCCAGTTCCTTGTAATCCAGATTCATTAGCGATGGCTTATGCGCTTAAGTACGGGGATAGAGTTGAAGCCCTAACTCACTTAATAGATCCAGAGATGCTTTTAAATAGCTCTAAAAACACCATTGTGTATGAGCAAGACCAAGCCTTAAAGGATCATGTTTTACAAGTGTTCACCACGGGTAAGTCTGTTGAGAAGGTGGGAGAAAGGTTAACTCAGCTTCTGTGTTGTCTTCCTAATATCATAGCCCCTAAGTTATCTTATGATAATCTTTTTAGAATAATCATAATGAACTTTATGGATGCGTATGACTTTGATGTCAGAGCAATTAAAAAGTCCTGTGTGCATATAGCGAATACAAAAGGAAAACTGATACCTTTTGAAACTATGAATTTATTTTATAGGGAAGAGTTTAAGGATAAGTTGGAGCAAATTAGGAGAGATTCTTAGCATATGAGCCCTGTGATGGAGCATTTTAAGAGAATATCTTTTTATAACATAGTGATTAATGTCACATATAATGTTTTATGCTTGGTTTTTTATAACATTCAATCTTTTAGTGATTCTCATTTGGGATTTGCAGTTGGGTTTAGTTTGTTAGGCTTGCTACTAGGTCATGCCGCAGTACTTTTCATCATTGCAATAATTTATTTGATAAAAGGTCAAGGCCAGAAAGGCTTAAATTACTTGGTAACTATGGGATTAGTATTATCGTGGGGTGGGTGTACGTGTTTTGGCATGGCATATATTTAATGACTTTCATTTAAGTAAAAGGAGTTCTCACTTATGAGCGAACATGTGCCGCATTTTAAGAAGATGGCAGGATTTACCTTGTCGCTACTTGTTATTCATCATTTGCTTATTTTTAATATAGAACCTAGATCTAAAATTTTTCCAGAATTTTTTATAGACTTTCTATTTATGTTTTGGCCAGGTTATTTTGTAGTAATGTCGATCTTCTCATTATATTACTATTTTAAGGGGAACCAGCCTTATGCTATAAGTTTTTTCTTAACAATGATGATGGCAGCAGTTTTTGGATTTTCTTCTTGTTGGATTACGTTTGCTAGGTGGCCACATTAAGAGTGGTTTTTTGGGCATAAAAAATAGGAGCGTGGTCTATGACTGAAAATATGAAGCACTTAAGAAAGTTAGCCGGCTTCGCGGTTGTGATGTTAGTAATTTATAATTTGTGGATTCATAACGCACCGAAGAATTTTCACTCAAGTCCGGATACTTACATAGCTATATATTTGGCGTTCGCTATTCTTTTCTGGCCGGTTTATTTTTTGATTCTTTCTATTCAAGCTTTATATTATCTTTATAAAAAGAATCAACCGTATGCGTTAAATGTCTTTTTGACGATGTTGTTAGTGGTGCTCTTCGGGTGTTACTCTTGTTATGGTGTGCGTTAATATTATTTGGCGCACCTTGATCCAATCTTTCCCGCCGGTATAGATTGATATTCTCCACCTGTAAGTTCTTCTATTAGGTTTGCGTTATTAAAGCTAGATTTAGCTACCGCAATAGTTGGAGCGTTATTTGGTACTCTCGTACCCCAGATATGGTATTGAAATCCTGGTTTTAAGTTCATTACTAGTTTGTATCTAGTTCCTTCCGCGGTGCAAGAGTAATTGTATATATAGTATCCGTAAACTTCCCCTTCTATTTCGTGAGTACCCGGTGCGATTTCTACCTTATCTGCATCGATTAGTTGTTCATCTATTTTTACGTTGTAGATGAATTTGGGGGTGTTAGTTGTGTATACAAATCGATGAAGTAAGGAGTAGTTATGAGGATCTCCAAAGACTATTTTAGCCATGCCTTCTGGTTTACCTTGATATAGGCTAATGGTTTTCTCCGCGCAGCTAGAGCAGAAGAGTAAGGACAAATAGCAAATCGTAATAAATAGCTTAAATTTCATATAATATCTAAATCTCCCTAATAAAGGCATATCAAGTTTAATGACAATTGTTTAAAACAACAAACTCTATTTGAGGTTAATTGGTTCATTTAATTTGTGCAAGTTTGGCAGTGGGGCATATTGGTTGCTGTGGTGGTTATAACCGCCAAAAAAAGCTTGACTTTGGCGGTTATAACCACCATAATGTAGGAATGGAAAAGTCTCTTCTTATTAAATCAATAGCAGAATGGCGAGAATATTATCTTTCGATTCTTTCTAATTCGTTTAAACGCGAAGTTGAGGTCGATTTGCCTAACAAAGAGCTTGGCTTAGCATTAATAGGAATTAGACGCTCAGGTAAAACTACTATTGCCATTCAACTTAGTGAAAACCTTATAAGGGATAAGGTTTTTTATTATAACTTTGAAGACCCCCTTTTTACTTCTAGTTCAACTACTCAGGATTTAGATTTATTACTAGAGGCCGCGGAAGAAACATCAGAGCAGAAATTAGAGTTGTTAATTTTAGATGAGATTCATAATGTAGAGCATTGGGAGAAGTGGTTAAGAAAACTTATAGATAGGCAAGTTTATCGAATTATAGTTACGGGCTCCTCTGCGAAATTAATTTCCTCGGAGCTTTCCACAGCGCTAACGGGAAGAGTCATTTCAAAGGAGATATGGCCTTTATCTTTGGCAGAATACTCCACTTTTAATATAGATTTAAAGAACAAGAAGGATCCGCTTAAGCTCGCTAAGGACTACTTAAGCTTTGGTGGCTTTCCAGCAGTAGTAAAGGAATCTAAGAAGTTACAAAAGAAAGAGATTTTAAGATCATACTTTACCGATATTCTATTTAAGGATGTTGTAAGTAGGAATAGTGTAAGAAACGTTAAGGGGCTTCAGGATCTTGCGACTTTCGTTATAACTAATCTTAGTTCGCTACACAGCTCTAATTCGATAGAAAAGGCACTTGGGTTAGATAAAGAGGCAGCGATGTCTTATTTGTCTTTCCTAAGGGACGCGTTCTTAATTAATGCGTGCGAGATGTATACTAATAATTTAAAGGTGCAGCAGAGGGCTTCTACTAAGTATTATCTCACAGACTTAGGACTTCGTTTAGTCGGAGCAAGATCTAGCACCCCTGATGATGGGAAGTTGCTTGAGAACTTGGTGTACCTTGAGTTAAGAAGATCCAGCCCTGATCTTTATTATTTCAAAGGGACTAAAGAGGTAGATTTTTTAGTGTGTGATAAGTATCAACCTAAGGAGGCATATCAAGTTTGCTATACCTTGATGGATATGGATACAAAAGAAAGAGAAATTGCCGGTTTGTTAGAAATCTCAGAAGCGCATTCTATTAATAAGCTCTATATAATTACTTGGAGTGAGAAGGACATTATAAAGGTAGGTAGGAAAACTATCAATGTATTACCTGTGCTAGAGTTTTGTGGTTTGAAGAAGTAGGATTACTTCTCCGTCAGCTCCCACATTGTTTTAAAAACCATTCTAAAGTTATTTGATATCACGGAGTCATTGATTAAAAGAGCGAAGTGAGGTTCCTTTCGGGTGGTGGCTATGATGGTGTACTCACCGTGGAGCCAGATACTACTATTAAAGTCCTGTCTTCCCGGTATTAGTCTGATTTCTCTATTTGCGATCTTTTCTTTCTTTTGTTGTTTAAGGCCTTCTTTAGTTGAAAATAAGCAGATCTTTTCAATTCGTACAGGACGTTTCCAAGAGTCCTCATGCCATTTTTTATACTCTTCTACGAAGGTATGATCTTGAAAGCCCCACATCGTGTCTTCGCCGATGTTGTGGTAGCTCTCGGTCCACTTAGGCTGGTAAGTATAAAGCATGTTCTCTATTGCCCGTTTACCTTCGAACGTATTTATCTTTGGTGGTAAGTGGTGAGCCTTTCCGAAGAAGGGAATGAGATATTCTATTAGTTCCTTTGCGGAACTTTCTTTTTGTTTCAAGCTTTCTTTTTCAAGATCAACTAAACGTTTTATAGCCTCTTTGGGATCAATTGCCCTGAAGTATGTTTTGCTATCAGAAGTTTCTTTAGCAACAAGACCCTTTGCTACTAACGACTCAATAAGTCCGTAAGCAGTAGACCTGGGAACACCAGCGAGCTTTGCAATTTCTGTGGCACTTCCTACGCCAAGTTCTACCATACTGACGTAAGAACTAGCTTCTGTTTCTGATAGGCCTAGGGAGTTGAAGATTGAGGTTAGGTGATTGTCCATGTTGCAAATTTATGTTGTCGGTTAGTGACGACATTCTAACATCTTGGGATAGTTAGGGGAATACAATACAAGAGTCTATATGTTGAGATTGTACGGCAGTGTGTGGTATAATCAAGCCTGTAGAGCTTTTCAAAGCTCTTTAGCTCTTTGAGTAGGTTTTTTGAGGAAAGAAGCCGTGAAAAAAATTGCGGTAGAGAATTTGCCCTTTGGAGGCAATCCAAATGGTGGATATGATGACCAAGGTGAAAAGGTGATCATAGGTCCAGAATATGCGAACGCAGTTTTGGATATTTGTGAAAGATTTTTGACGGACTGCTCCGTCACCCAAAGGATTGTAGCACTGAAACAAAGCGCTGAACTTACTGATGCAGACAGGGCAAGTTTGGCTCAACACATTATGACTTCCAATGCCGAGGTCATTTTGGTGCCAACTGGGACAAGGACTATTCTGGAGACGCATAAATATCTCCTGGATCGTCAAGACGTTATGCATGCAATCCGTCAGAAGAATCAGAACGTTTGCTTGTTTTCGTGCATTCGACCCTACCAGCACAGAGAAAGTGATCTCCCAACCAATGTCGTAGCCGCTTTTGTGGCAGCAACGTATTGGGCGGGTGGCCATATCTATGCTGCAATGGGAGGACGTCGTTACGAATTCGGCAACTATGAAGTTGGAGGGGATGGGCAGCTTCACAATACCTTCAAATAGAGGTTCTGAAT
>JBILFC010000141.1:0-7608 GCA_044351785.1 Bdellovibrionota bacterium | reverse complement strand
GGGTGATAGCATATGATATACATTTTTCATTTCATGAGGCCACCTCTCTATGAATAAGCAGACCAAAAAGGGGGCATCCTGAGCATTCTTTCGAATATTCTGAGCAAGCTGAGATGCTTCTTCAATTCTAGTTGCGCAATCTATTATCACGCAATCAGGTCTAATATTATCAATCTTGCCGTCTTCATAGTCCTTGGCCTTAATGACCATAACCTCGTAATTATTTTTCAAATATTCAACCAACCATGGACTATCTCCATAAAATGGAATTACTAGGATCGTTCCCATTTTATTATGTTCCGGTTCGCAAATAGACATGCAATGTCTCCTTAATAAAAACCTTATAATCCAAAGGAAGTGCTTAATTCTACCCTTTTCCAAACATAACTTACGCATCTAGTCCCAACTAACAAGGAAGCGTAAGACCATAACTATAAGCTAGACTACAAAAAGGGTAGAATAAAGCACTATCCATTTACTTCTACCCAATACCAAATTTTTCAAAGATCAGTCTGAGCAAGCCTAACCAAATTACGCTTGCTAATTGCTCACGAAACCATTGTGAGTCTATTAGGTCATACTGTTGGATTTCTAAACGTAGCTAGTAATGATTATTTTATTAGTTAATCTAACTATCTATATTAACTATTCTTTATTTCCTTTACTTAGTGCGTCTTATCGTCTAAATTATAGACAATATGAGCAAAGATATTCTTAAAAAATTCGGTTTAAGTGAACAGGAGGCAAGTGCTTACCTAGCCATTTTAGAACTAGGTACATCTTCTATTAAACCTATAGCTGATAAGTCTGGCTTAAAGCGGACATCGATTTATAATTTTATAGACAGGTTAATTTCGCTTGGTCTTATCTCTCGAACCATTATTCGTGGTAGAAATTACTATACCGCTTCTAGTCCAGAGAAACTTCTTGAGATTGAAAGATCTCGGTTAAAGGAATTGGAAGAAAATTTACCTTTTTTTTATTCCCTATATCAACAGTCACCAAGTAAGCCTCGGCTTAACTATGTCCACGGAGCGGAACAAATTGCAGAATTAGTCAGAGAGGAAACTCGCTGTAAGAAAGAAGCCTTATATATTTGGCCTGGAATAAGTGCTCTTTCTTCGATTGGTGGTGAGGGAGTAATGAATAAAATAGATAAGGAGAGAATAAAGAAAAAAATTTGGGTGAAAACTATTCGATTTAAGAAAAAGGATAAACATTACGGGTTATCAGTAAATAGTCCCAAATACTTTAGAGACATGCGATGGGCTCCGCCTGCGGTCGATATTAAAATGGGCGTGGGTATTTATGATACTGGGAAAGTTGCATTTTTTAGTTCTCCAAAAGAAAACTTTGGAGTGCTAATTGAAAGCAAAGAAATTCAGGAACTGATGACGACTCTCTTTCAGATGTTTTGGGCGGTATCTTTGCCTGCGAAAGAGGGAGATGGGTAGAATCTGCTACTAGCAGAAATACGTTAATCTTGATATGTCAATCGCATGCTCAAGAAATATGCTATTTTTATTCTCCTACTCATCGGCTGTGTTATCCGCTTGGCATACCTTGATCGATTAAGTATTTGGCTAGATGAAGCAACGAGCTTACAAGTAGCTGAAAAATCTCTAATAGATATCATCAACGGCGTCGGCTTTGATCGCGCAACTCCTCCGGCATATTATCTGCTTCTCCATTATTGGCTTCAATTCTGGAACCTGCTTCCTTCGCTTGGCTTATCTGATTCTGAAAAGCTACGGGGCTTATCCGTACTATTGGATCTGATTAATCTTTGTTTGATTTGGCTCATTAGCTTTCGGCTAATGACTTTCCGTGGCGCTATTATTAGCACTTCTTTAGCAGTGTTCTCACCATATTTAATTTACTATGCTCAGGAAGGGCGCATGTACAGCCTGCTACTCACTGAGGTTTTAATATGCACAATGATTGTCTTTAACGCAATGAATCGCCCATTGTACTTTAAAGAAGCCTTAATCATACTATTAGTTGGAATTACAGGGATGTACACCCATTATTACTTCCCCTTATTCTTTATTGCACTAAGTCTCGCAGTAATCATTGACGATAGATTCAAAAGTAAACGTTCTTCTCAATGGTTCGCACTCGGAGCGCTCGTAGCCATTTCATTTATTCCCTGGATATCAGTACTCACAAAACTTGCAGCTAGTGACGCACAGAGCTTTAGAAAATTTACCATTGAAGTATTACCCTATACATTCCTTCGCTTTGTCGTAGGCTATGGTATTATGCCACTCTCGATGGGAGCGAAAACTTCTCCTCTGCAAACTCTAATTCAGAATTTACCTCTTCTCATCCCTCCCTTATTGTTGTTTGCTTTCGTTTTAATACAAGGGCTAATTCGCATATTTAAGCTAGATCGCCGAGTTGCATTATATTTGTTACTACCCTTGTTACTCCCCGCTCTACTTGCACTTGGTATAAGCTTAAAAATACCTTTACTCAGTGAACGCTATTTAATCGTCTCCTATCCATTCTTCTTATTATGCGCATGTTATGGCATACTACAACTACGCTTTAGTATGATTGGCTGGGGGCTTTGCTGTATCGTTTTTATGTTTGGGCATTTGCAGCAACTTCGCAATCCAGTATTTGGCAACACAGATTGGCGCACGGCTTCGCATTACATTGAACAATCTAATGCTTCTCTACCGATTGTTGTACAGCCACATTTCTTTGATGAATGTATTCGTCGAAATTTTAGCTTTCCAGTTCGTTTCGCTACCCTTGATGATCCACTTATCCACAAAGCCGAGGACGTGCACACACTACAATCTTTTTGGCTACTCGCTGAAGAAGGAGTTGATCCGCGACTAGAAGAAATTGCTGCTGCAGGCTTTACTCATTCAAAAGAGCTATACTTACCGCAGGGTAATGGCCTACTCATCCGTCTCTATGAACGTAGTAAAAAAGGTTTTTAATTTGAAACCTTAGGTTGGCGTTTACGATATTTGATAAAAATTATTTTGCTTTTAGCTACATAAAACTCGATTTTTTTCAGATCCTCTTCGGTCAGAAAAACAATAAAACCCGAAACCATGGCTAAGGAAAAATAAGTCACATTTGCAAGTATGATTCCGATTGTGAGATGAAAAAGTGAAATAAGCAGAACTAGGGGCAGTCGCAAACTTCTAAACCAAACAAAAATTGGGAAAATTCCTTCCATCAGCAGGGCGGAATAAGTCATGGGCGCCACAAACCACCATTCATAGGCCAAAGTCGGAAAGGGGAAGCGACTCCATGTTGAATTCACTAGCGTGTAATACATAAAATCTCCGGTCAACCAAGTGGCATCAGAGCGTAGTTTCGCCGGCAAGCTAAATAGATAGATCATCGCCACATTCATTTGTATGAGTCGAATTGACCACATTCGACCCGTCGGGGCTGGTTTATTCATTTTCTTCTTCAACCATGCGTCGACTGACAACGTGCCATTTAGACAAGCAAAAATGCTGTAAAATAGCATAAATCGGTAGACGAGATCTTCGCCATTCACCGTCATGCGATTGACATGAACCATGGTCGACTGCAGGAGGAATAAAAAAATAGTCGCGATTTTAGTTTGAAATCCAACAGTAAAACACAAACTGATAAAAAGTGCGAAATACCAATAGAACTCTATTGGTAAAAAAGAACCCCATGAAAAAAGATTCATTCGCCCTGGGGGTTCGTTGGCGATGCCACTAGGACCAAAAAAATCATTCCAGTGCGGCCCAAGCGCTAAATACATTGTAAAAATGACCACTCCTGTAAA
Source organism: Bdellovibrionota bacterium (assembly GCA_044351785.1). Lineage (GTDB taxonomy): Bacteria > Bdellovibrionota_C > UBA2361 > SZUA-149 > DAOLCO01 > JAIYCX01. Next base: position 3,821 of record JBILFC010000141.1, on the reverse strand, counting down.
TATCCGATAGTAGGCCAGAGGACGAGGGTCGACTGGGGACCACAGAAAAGAGGGGTCGTTTTTTTTAAAAGGCAATTGGTTGAGTAATTGAACAAGACAATTTTTTGCATGGGGCCAAGTGCGATTCATTTCAAGATTCATTACATGGCACCAGATCAAATCGTTTTGTAATTTTTTTGTCCCCTAAATGGTGCCCGAGCTCGCGAGCCTGCTCTCGAGGCAAGATATCTGTCGTTTCATAATCCACGGCGACATAAAGAATAGGATGATTGTCTTTCATGTTATATTTTTCGCACAACCATTTTGCATAATGTTGTCTAGCTCCTTTACTACCATATATATTCAATCGATATTTGGCTTCGCGAAAATCATAAAACCACTTATCTATAAATCGCCTTTCGCTCTGTAGGGCCAGCGGAAGATAGACGTCTTGTTCTTCACCCTCATAACGGGCTTTAAAGACTAAAAACCAATCCTCCCTATAAATGAAACTGAACATTTCCCAACGATTATCTAATCCTGCATAGTGGGCATACATACTGATTCGCCAGCGAAACTGATTAATGAAATAATTCATGGTGGTGTTACTCGGCAATATGCGTTCAACCAGCAACCACTGAGGACGATTCGAATTTATTATTGCAATAAAATTTAATAGGATAAAGGCGCAAATAAATACTTTGAGAGTTTGATCAATAATTTTTTTACGCATGTTTTATATCGACAAAATTTTAAGAGTTAGTCTATTTGTTTCGATTCAAAATTTTCCACCCATACCAGTAGGAAAACATAAAACTCCCTGTAAGTAAATAACATTTCCCACTTAATTATAAGCTAAATAAGAGCCTGCCAACCAAAGATACAACGCAACAAAAACCAAGAACCCGGCCACAACGCAAACATTTTGATCACCAGACGCTGCAAATGGTGCTTCTTGGCAATTTACATATCTTAGTCTTAGGTTTTCATAATTCACTGGTATTTTATCTGATCTAAGTTCTTTGAGTACGTTAAATCCAAGATCAAATAAATCATCATGAAAGCTCAAAGACTACTGCTATCACGAGAAATATTATCAATGACAATGGCAACAAATTAAGCAATAACAGCAATAGATATACAGTTTGTTTTTTCCAGGACTCTCTATTTTTGAAGCAGTAGAATAGGCTCAAGAATGAAAGTGATGCTCCCGCAATCAACAAACACATAGCTAAAAGCATTGAGACTGGGGATATAAGTCGTCTTATACTTTGAGGTAAATGATCACTATAATCAGGTAGAAGAACATACAAAACAAAAGGATGGAATGTTAGTAGGAAACCTAATAACAACATCAAAATTATTTTTTTGATGGAGGTTTTTTTATTACGTTGGCCATGATATCTCCTATATCAAGCAATTACTATACTAGCAGCACAAAGACTCACTGCATCTTTTCCCCTTTCTGGGTACTGCAAGCTAATTTGAATCTATTTCTTCCAAATAATATTCTCAGACAGTAACAACAGCTCGTCCACCCTAAAAAACTAGGATAAAGAATAGCCTTTAATAGGATAAGATAAACGAGCTTGCATCGCTCCTAATAACTCATTTTCTCTGGTACCTAAATACCATCTATAAATGAAGTAACTCTTCGTTTCAGTTTGATTAGGCAATTCCTCGACTGTCAGAGCGATACGCGAGGACACACCATCCTCACCAGTACTTCCATCTAACACCTCAACATTCTTAAGCTGCGTCCATGAGATTTTCAATGACGATTGATTCTTCTTTATAAATTTCACTGAAGACTTGTTATCTAATAGAGCCATGCCAACTGATAATTCATCCTCGCTAAGACCGATACAATATGTCTCGGCATTTAAAGAAAGTCGATAACCCTTAAAAGCAATATATATCCACCACCCGAATAAGAGCGAACATGCTAATATGACAGATCCTATGAAAAAAATAAACTCAAGATCAGAAGATGTAATTTTTTCTTCCGACAACATAATTGTAACCGCTGGAAATACTACGACAAAACCCCATATTATTGAGATTATAAGAGATATAAATAGTGCTTCCTTTAGAAATCTCGATTTCGCCAAAGGATATACTAGAACTAATTTTTCTTCTTTTTTCATATTACTTTCTCAGCTCATCTCTCAAAAACTCTTAACCTGCTTAAGGTTTTACAGCTTCAAGCTGTACCAAAATGGGTGTATAGATAAACGCATTAGCATTATCGGAGTTTACTTGCCAGAATTTTTTAATTTCAGTTTCTTGCTCAATAGAGAGCAAACCCTTTTCCTTAAAGCTTTGATTAAAGTCCTCATTTAATCTCTTCCACCACTTAAACTTCGGACTTCCGCTTTCTGCAAGTCCACCCACACACTTAATTTGTTTAATTTCAAAACCAGCTCTAACTAAAGCATCTGGTAAAATAGAACCCACTTCAGTGGTTCCTCCGCACTGCAGATAAAACTCCTCCCATGCCTTGACCATATGATCAAAGAGCGGACTTGGAGGGGAAGATCTGGTACTCTTAAGAGTGAGGTATTCCATCGAAGCAAAAACACCGCCCGACTTCAGTGAATTAAAAATATTCGATAATACTGCATCAAGATCTCTAGTTACCCAAGCTAAAAACCACCTACAAAATGCGCCATCATAATCAGATCCAAAATCAACCGCGTTTGCAAGGTTCGCCTTAAAAGCCTTAAGGTTAGAAATTTTTTCTCTTTGAATACGAGTATCTAAATTATGCAAATACATATCCGACACATCTATCGCACATACATCTGCATGTGGACTAATCTCTTGAGCTAGTTCACATGCAGTAAATCCTGGACCACAACCAAATTCTACGATCTTTTGAAAAGTAGGAAACCCCGCCGAACGCAAGAAAGAATCCGTTTCAGGCTTCCAAGTTTCATGTTGCATAAGTAGCCGCTCAAGCTCGGTTTCACTAATTGATTCTAAGTAGTTTTCACTCATTTATATTAAACTCCCCCCAATAAAGTCTCAAATCATCCCTACTCAATATCTTTACCCATATATATCGCACTAGCCTGATACTTCGATAAGGTTTCTTTCAAACTTATTAGATTTTCATTCAGCTGTTCATACCTCACAAATCCCAACTTCTTCCAAAACTTTTCAGACTCCTGAACTGCTATAAGAGAAATTGATTTATAACCGCCTTCCTTCGCCCCATCTAAAGCTTTATCATAGAACAATTTCGCAATCCCAGCACCTCTAAAAGACGGATGCACTGCGATGTCATGGATATAATAGGTGTCAGCATCAATAGGAATCTGTAACAAAAATGTATCTAATTTAGGAGGTGAACCTAACTTCCAAGGATGAGAAAACATATAACCGACAATCTCACTATCCACCTCGGCAACATAACAACCACGAGGAAAAAGATTTAACTTCTCACTTAAAACCTCAGGCCGTTCCGGCTCAACTTCTAAATAACAACTAGATTGAACGCTAAGGATTGAAGGTAAATCAGTTAATGTAGAGAGGCGAATGTTCATGGATTAATTCCAGTTGAGTTTACTATAGCTCCTAAGCAGCGGTCTCCTCCTTCTCTTCCTGGATCTCATTTAATAGATGTGGATGCTTATCTAGCAATCGAAGAAGATTATCGGTAGCCTTAGATTGTCGGGCTCTTCCAGTTTCATAACGACTAAAGGCATTATGCCCTCCACCGAATATAGAACTTGCTGACTTTTGAGTAAGCGAAAGTTTGTTTCTTATTCGCTTAATCTCTGTACTAGCTAAATACCCATCAACCTTAGCTCTAAAGTCACTAAGCAATAACTCCGTCG
>JBILFC010000222.1:0-5331 GCA_044351785.1 Bdellovibrionota bacterium | reverse complement strand
GACGGTTGTACCTACCTTGCTCGTCATCGGTTCTGTTATTTGTTGTTATCAATGGGCTAAGGGGAAGCGTTTTGAGTACGGTTTTGTTCTGATTCTCGGATTTGTACCTATAATCTTTTACCAACTTATTAAATCTAAGTTACCTTGGTATATCTTTTCTTCACTACCGGCCCTTAGTATTATTTCTAGCATTGCTATTTTATGGTTGTTTGACCAGGCTAGGATTAGTTCAAGAGGTAAGATTGTGAAGCAAGGTCTATATAGTTTTGTGCTAATGTTTGGACTAATAGCCTTAGCCACTAAGCTCTATAATAATTATTCCCTATTAGTAGAACTTCCTAAGCGGTATCCACTTTCAGTCCTAGCTCATGAACTTGAAAAGACCAATACTGAACCATCTATAGGCGTATTTCAGATGAGAAAGTTTGCTAAGAATGATCAGTTATATCTGCGAATGATAAATTCTGATTTCTCAGTGATGAAAAATCAAATTAAGTTAGAAGATGTTGAACCGAAATCCATGAAGGACTTACTTATAGCGCCTTTCATAGAGATCACTAATATAACAAATTTAGTTAAGCCTAGGGGGTACTTACTTATGCCTGTTTATCGTAGTAGACATAAACCAGCCGTAGCTCTCTGGTATAAGGAGTCAGGTGAGATTCCTAAGACAATGAAACCTTGGTGTACGAAGATAAATTTAGCTTCTAAGCAACTAGCATTAAATAATGGGTGGAATAAGAATACGGGAGTTATTAATGGTGTTCCTTTTAGGGGGTCAAAAGGTGATTTCTCTACAGTAATAGCAAAGGGAGACGGACTTTTATCCTATTATCCAACGCTAATAAAACTTACCTTAGCTGCTACGAAAGAAGGAGTCTTAAGGCAGGAAAACATTATTACCCTGTCCGTAAACGATAGAGAGGCAATAAGAGTGATAAATCCTAAGGAGGGTTTTAGTAGCTATTCAGGTCAGTTGCCAAGTAATTCATTTCAAGATGGGACCAATATTATTGCGATAAGGCATAATGAAATAGATAGCTTAGATAAAAGTCAGACAAATAGTAGCGAAAGAAGTTTTATTTCCGATATTGAAATTTGCCCGAAATAATTTAACTTCACCCTCCATTTCGGCCTCTTGAATATATGTAAGAACAAATTAGATAATAAGTTTATACTGTTTTAAGTACCGTCGGAGCCCTATCTCCCCCCTCAACTTTCATTCCTTTAAAGTTCTAACCACCTGAAATAATTTAATTTGCATAATCTGTACTATGCTCTGAGGAGTGTTGGGTGGAGGGTTAGGTCAGGGGGACTAGAAAAATTATAATTTAAATGTATGATTAGCATGGAATTTATATTCCAGATTTCACATGTGAATTTATTAAATGGATTTAGATGTGAGGTTTTTCCTAAGCCGAGAAATGGAGGTTGAGATGGTTCGAAAAAACAAGGGGGATGCTGATAAAAAGAGCGGACGGAAGTCACCTCGCACAAAAGCAAAGCCTCGAGTTCCAAGAAAGAAAAAAGCTGAACTGCCTGTAGCAGTTCAACGAAACGCTTATATCATGAACTACTGCATGCCTTTTGCGAGCAAGGATTGGCTGCTTGTTCAGGAACTTAAGCGGTACTTTGTTATGGGCTTCTGGGAAACGTGTATGTACTCAAGATCGGTACATGATCTTTGGGTGAAGTTTTCAGAGCATGCGAATTACCGCGAGTTCTGTGACAAGGCTTTTGGCGGATTTCTCAGAGTAGATGAAGTTGTACAAATCACTTCAGCGGGCGATGCGAATTATTTTGAAAGGGTTTATCGAGAGTTTTTCAGACAGGAGCCTGATGGGTGCTGGGGGATTTATTGGGATTTTAGGCGAGAGCAGAAGAGGAAAGCGTTAGAACTAGAGCAGCAGGAAGCTCTGGCGCGAATTGAAGAAAATGACCGCAGGTATTCGGTGTATCAATTTGTGTTATTGGCTGGGGGTGATGTGTCTGCCTTAGGCCCTGAATACGATGTAATGCCGTCCTGGTACAGGGAAGAAGATGGATATTGGTATTAGGTTGTTTTGTCAAATGTTTTTCAAAGTCCAGCCTCCCTATGAGGCTGGTATTTTTTATTCTTTAAAATTCTAGTAGTTACTATCTATTCAGCTTCAGCCTGTTGGCCAAATCCGGATTTTTACTAGCCTAAGAGCACTATCTCAACCTTAACTTTAAGACCTTTTAAGCTATAACGATTTAGATTAATAGGATTTGCAAAGTTTGACCGATGCTCTGAGGATACGGAGGGTAACTAAACAACCCCTTCCAATGTCCCGCAGGCAGCTCTAATATCAGCGCCGCCTGAGTATCTTCTTACAACAGGTTGTTTTAGATATATATTAAGCCAGTCTCTAAACTGTTTAAGTTCATTTTCAGTTGGTCTTTGATACTTTCCTGCTGTGTCTGTGACTTCTATTAGATCTAGTCTTACTCTGGTATCACCTATAATATTAGCAAGTTCTATAGCGTCTTCTTCAAACATATTTAAATTGCTACAGCAGACATAGGCTAGCATTACTCGATCATTTATCGCTTGGCTATGCCTTCTTGCTGCTGCGATAACTTCTTTTACTTTAGTTCTAGCAGCTACCGGAACGAGAATGCTTCTCTTTTCATCAAATGCAGAACCTAAACTAATAGATAGCCTAAATGGTCTTTTTTCCTCTGTAAAGCGATCAATTTCTTTTACATGCCCTACAGTACTAATAGTAATAGACTTAGAGCTGATTGCATTAATAATAGGAAAGCAAAAGTGTTCAGCTGCAATCATGACATTGTTATAGTTTAGAAAAGGTTCACCCATTCCCATAAAAACTGTGCTAGTGATTTTTTTACCAGATGCTGTAGCGATTAATCTCGCTTGCCTCATTTGATCAATTATTTCCCAGCTTGTAAGATTTCTTCTCTTAGGCATTCTCGCAGTTGCACAGAAATCACAAGCCATTACGCATCCTACTTGAGAGGATATACAGATGCTGACGCAATTTTCTTTCAGTAAAGGGATAATGACAGTTTCAATTTGTAAGCTATCTTCAGTTTCAAAAATTAATTTCTGAAAACCATCTACTGCTGAAGTTATATTACGAACTAGCTTTAAGCTGGGTAGGGGAGAGAGTTCCTGTGCAACTTTTTTCGGTATCAGTCCTTGCGCTTCCCAAGAAGAAGGATCTAAATCACCTTTTCCTACAATAGTTCCAAGAAGGGATCTTGCATTAACAGCACTAATACCAAAACTTGGGACTCGGGTTAAGAAGTCTTTAGGTGAGATAGTTCTAGGATCGATGAAATTCATGTGGGCTTATTAGTACAATAAATTACTAAAGTATAGAGTGGTTTTTTCTTTAAATATCTATTATAGAATAACGTCTAGATATTTAGAGTTCACTATTGTTTATACCTATATTATGAGATTTTTAAATTATCACCATTTATTCTACTTCTGGCACATTGCTAAGTTGAAGTCTCTTTCTGAAGCTGGAAAGTTTCTTAAACTTAGACAACCTACCTTGTCTGCTCAGCTTAAGCAGTTAGAAGATTCCTTGGGGATAAAGCTTATTAATAGGGGTGGGCGCAATTTTTCTCTCACGAGAGAGGGCCATTTTGTTTTTAAGTATGCTGAGAATATTTTTACAACAGGAGCGGAACTTTTAGAACAGATTGAGAATGAAAGTCATTTAGTTCCAAATCGATTAAAAATTGGCGTTGTTGATGCCATTCCTAAAATAATAACTTATACATTCTTAGAACCTGTTTCCTTAATAGGCGGTGATTACATAATAGAATGTGTCGAAGGTAGTAGAGAGGACCTTTTAAAGAAACTTTCTTGTTATGAGTTGGATCTAGTACTGTCTGATTCTATGGTAGGAAATTCTATCGCAATAAAAGCGAATGAAAGTCTGCTAGCAACTACTTCAATTACCATGTGTGCTACAGATAAGTTAATCGAAAAATATGGTAGTAAACTGGAAGCATTCTGGGGAGCAGCGCCTGTGATCCTTCCCGCTAAGAATAGTGTTTTAAGAGAGACTTTAGATATATGGTTCTCTTCTAATAATATCATACCTCATGTGGTGGGTGAGTTTGAGGATAGTGCCTTGCTAAAGACCTTTGGATCTAAGGGATTAGGATTTTTCCCTGTGCCCACCTTAGTAGCCCATCAGGTAGTTAGAGACTATTCAATTAAAGTCGCATTCGAGATCCCAGAGATCACAGAATCCTTTTATGCGATTACTTTGGAGAAGGATTTTACTCATGCTGGACTAATCGCAAAATGCGCTGAAGCTCTTTTGAGATCTTTATAGTGACGGATAGCTTATTCAGGGCAAATTTCCGCTTCAGAAATAAAACTAAGTTCACTATGAGAATTAAATTTGTGTTGTGAATACCCAGGTTCATGTCTTACTGAAAATAGATTCATTCCTTTCTGTAGTAATCCCGATTGAAGTCTGCCACTATAATAATTAAATCCCTCCTTAGGTGGAGCGATGGTTATTATGCTCGTATCATTTATGCTAATATTGACTTTATTACCTAAATTGTTGGCTCCTTCGCCCGTAGATGCCTGATATATTTTTACAGTCGAGTCATAGTAGGCCTGCAGTCCATCTCCTTTAAAGAAGAAATTAGAATAGAGCCCTCTAGTGCCTATAAACTTTACACCATGAATGATGCCAGGTTTTTCTGCCCACATATTTTTATTCCTATGATTGAATAAGTTTAACTTCGTGCACCAAGGTTTAATTGATTGTGGTAGATTGCTATCATCTCTATACCATAGGAGTACACTTGCCTTACGCCGCCTTCCGTAAAAGGGCATTAACATATACCCTTTAGGCTTCCTTATAGAAGTAATACTAGGAGCATCTTTAAGGGGCGCTATCATAATGTCTTTATTCGCTCCATCTCGTATCTGATCAAGGCTGATAGTGTCTTTTGTTAAAAGGTAGTTCTTATCAATCATTCTGAGATAGAAATGATCATTTTTTGCGAAGTGACGATGTTTATAAATTCCTACACTTGGAGGATTATCTTTCCCTTCTAATTCATGTGCAAGCTTATCAAGGGGATATTCTGGATAGACTGTGACAATTGATTCATAGTTAGAAAATACTTTTTTTAGCACACCTTGATAGAAGTAAAGTGTAATAAGTACTAAAGGAATTGCAAGAAGTGACTTACTTTTACAGTATCTTATTGCGGCGGAGGTAAATATAAAGAGAGTCAAACCAGCTAAAATACTTAAACCAGGAATCGCTGGATAAATATACCATTCAAGCTTGGACTTCATGAGTT
>JBILFC010000016.1:0-22599 GCA_044351785.1 Bdellovibrionota bacterium | reverse complement strand
ATATGCTGGGATAACTCGGCTAAGAACTCTAGTGGCGAAAAGATCCTAGTCTCAGGCTCATCCCCTTCCCTACTATCTTTAGCAGAATAGCTAACGCTCTCATAATCAAGAATCTCCAAGCGGTCTCAAGACAAGGGGCACTTCACTAAGTATCTAGACACAAACAGCCTCTCCTCTTTCTCCTCTGGCATAATATCCGCCCCTAGCCATACATTAAACCCTGAGTGCTGCCAGGATTTCATTAGATTAACATCGTCCTCCGATAGAAGATCTCTCTCAAGAAACCCATTTAGAACTTTCTCCTGAAAGAGCTCAGTAAGAAGCTCGGTATCAATCTCAGGTAATTCTTGATACTCGCCACTAGCGGTTATCACTCCAGGAAGAACTAGACTATGCACATGGGGATGGAAGTTTAGAAGGTCTCCTGCTGTGTGAAGAGACATTACAGCTCCGGAAGTACCTGCGGGAAGCAACCCCTCGACATACCACTTCCACGCCTCCCAGGCTGATTTATAGAATAGCTTGAACAGCTTACGGTCATATTTAAAATACGGACGGATTCTCTTTGGAACAGTAAAGACTAAGTGCTTATGGGGATGAGGAACTAAAATAGTCTCTTGAAGGGTCTCAGCAAAGATAAAATTTATGTCCGCTACACACCAGACAGAGAATCCTAATTATTACAAGAGATTATAACCGATTTTTAACAAAGCGTCGACATAAATGACAAACAAGAATTTTGTCTGTTAAGATCATCAGGTAGCCGTTCCTCTCCTATCGGAACTATCGCTCTGATCTATGAAACTTTAATCTGGGTAGATGTTAGAAAAGGAGTGCTTTCTTAAGTTTTGCCATGCTAAAACTTTGTAAAGTACTCCCTCTTGATCAAAGGTTTTAGTGGATGTGCACGGTTAAGAAATTATTTTAACCGTGCACATTCAGCAGATAATTTTTTTGGAGTATAGTGCCATGATGACCAAACTTACAATCAAGCGAACAGCAAAAATCTGTAAGTTAAACCCAAGGACCGTGCGCCGATGGGAAAAAAAAGAATGGATAGTCATAAGCGATGAAGGCGGAAGGAAAATTGTCAATTGCTTAAGTCTTCGAGATTTCCTGAAAAAAAGCGAAAAACCAATCCCTCTCGAGTTAGAGTTTGGATTGGTGGTGTTCGTAATCACAAGGAAGACAAACAGAAGCCCTGAATGGAGGGAAATCATGAATGTTTTGACTGTTAGCTTGGGTATTTTGTGCATCACTTTCTCGGTACTATATTTACTTCGGTCATATCGACCCTTAAATATCGGATTCCTTGCAAAAGAACTTGGGCACGAAAGATTTAAGAAGTTAAAAGGAACCTGGCGTTCTCCATTTTTAACCTTGCATCCGAATAGCATACTAAAAAGTCAAAAATATGAGGTTTGGTACTTTAAGACAGAAAACTTCGATGGCTGTACCAAGGAATCGCTAATCGTTAGCAGGCTGTTTTTTGCCCCGCTGCATGTTTTTTACGACAATGGGCAGGTTGCGAAGGTTACAGGAGGAGCAGTGAAGTTTGAAATTTGGGGAAACGAAGCTAAGGCTATGAAAAATCTTGAAAAACTACTTTCAGTTGTCAGAGAAAAGCATAGAGAAACTTCGACAAATCCACTGCTAAACTAAGGATTTTCGGCTGATTGTTTTATAAAGCAGTCAGCCACCTAGATGGACATTAGTTCAAGTAGGTGGCTGACTGCAAAGGGTTCTTCTTAAATCTCTCCTCCATTCTCACTCCGAACCTAATTCTCTATTTTCATTCATCATTAGGCCAAAGCAAAGGTCTGCAAACTACTCAACAATAGTGCTTTAAAATGAAACCTTAACCCAACAGTAACTATCTAAATACTTTAGAGTTAATAATTCTTCACTTTTCTATCATGTACGCATACGAGAACAAATCTCCTCTAGTAAAGGTCACGGTAGGTATTGTCCTATTTAACCATTCACAAGAAGTGATAGAAAAAGCGATTTTAGCGGTAGCCAATTCCTCCAAATATCTTTCCGACAATACCTTGATTGAAGTTTTACTTTGGAACAATGGAGAAACACCTTTTATCATTCCAGACGCTCAAATCCCAATCCTACTTGAACGCTCAAAATCTTCTGGTAACATCGGTTTCGGATCTGCTCATAACAAATTAATGAAAGCAGCTTTTGAGCGAGGAAGCAAGTACTACTGCGCTCTTAATGCAGATGGGATGCTTCATCCTAAGTGTATTCAAGAGCTTCTAAAAACTTCTATGAAATTTTCCGACAATGCACTTGTTGAAGCAAAACAATGTCCGGTAGAACACCCCAAAATATATGATCCCTTAACCTTTGATACCTCATGGGTTAGTGGTGCATGCTTTTTATATCCCGAAAAAATATATGAATTTATAGGCGGATTTGATGAAAACTTCTTCCTATACTGCGAAGACATAGATTTATCTTGGCGCGTAAAAAAAGCAGGATTCTTACTAAAATTTACTCCGACCGCGCTATTCTATCACGAGACCCAAGACAGACCCGCTAACCCGTACATTCAGAATATTATGTATCTCTCCGGGAGGTACCTTGCTCACAAATGGGGAGCCCATCAATTTAAAACAATGACTGAAAATCATCTTTTGAATGTCGGTCCATATACATCGATTGGAAACTTACCTGCATTGTCAAGGGATACGATCATCTCAACTACAGTAGATGATAGCATTTGTGATTTTAATAATTTCTTCTACTTCTCTGCACCTAGATGGGTGATTTAAAATATGAATGAACTACTAAACATCATAGTAAGATTTCACAAAGTTACCAGTGAGAACTTACGGGCCTTATCCGAAAATCTTTTCTGTCTTTTTAATCAGAACTATCTACACATTCAACCAATAATAGTATTACAAAGTTTCGCCGAAGAAGAGATGAAACTAGTATCTTCGATCATTGATGAAATGCCTTGGGAATCCGGAATAAACTCCAAAAAACTTAAACCGATACTCATTAATGTGCCCAACCTACGCGGTGACAACAGATCTAAACTTTTGAATGAAGGTATTACAGCAAGCAAAGGTAGATTTCTTGCTTTTCTCGACTTTGACGACATTATATATGAAGATTCTTACTCCTACCTAATTGAAAACCTGAAAGAAAACAAAAAAGCTCCTGCAATCAGCTTTGGTAAGATTAAAAGAACTGAAGCCATTCCATTTAATTCGTTTTTATACCTCAACAAGAAGCTTGATGTTTATAATGGCAATGACAGATTCGATCTTTATGCAGATAACTTCTGCCCCATACACTCCTTTGTAATCGACAAAGAAAAAGTAGAGAAGGAAGACCTAGTATTTAATGAAGATGTCATTAGAGGAGAGGACTATCATCTGCTACTAAGACTTACCGCTAAGTATGAAAGTTGCTTTCGGACAATGAATAAATTTATTGGAGAATATATCATTAGAACCGATGCATCTAATACCTCTGACCTACCAGAATACAGAACGGCTAAATGCACTAATAAAACAGAGTCTTGGCTAAATTCGCAAGAACAGATTGAAAAATTAAAGAAAACAGTAAATACGAAAGTCTCTCTATTCGACCTTGCTACCCTAAACAAAGCAGCGCGTAACAATGAAATCTCGATTCAGAAGCTACAAGACCTAGAAAGCGCCCTCGCCGATCAGAAAACTATCGCTGTAAAATTAGAAAAGTCTGTCTGTATCGCTGCAATAGAAATACAAAAGCTCAACATAGTTACACGTTCCATTTTCGAACATGCCCTAAAGCACAATTCTTTCGAAGAGAATGAATTTGTCGGATATGTAGACAGCATCTCAAGCGAAACGGAAACAATTTCATTTAAAGGATGGGCGGCCAATGTTCAAGAGAAAGAAGAAGCAGTCTCAATGGCAATTACGATTAATAAAACCATCATCTCAGTTGGCGTATTAAATACAAGCAGACCCGATCTCTCTAAGCACTTCGGAATAGATAGTGACCTACTTGGATTCGACCTTAAAATCCCCCTCAAGCATATTCGAGAAATTAAGAATGCGCTAGTTCTTACTCTACTTAAAAATGGAAAAGTATATTCAATAAAAGGTCCTAAAGCTTACAACGCATTTGAAGAATTATTAGACTAAGAGTTGTGGTGCCTTTTATCGCTTGGTCTTTGCAAGTAATATTTTCGCTAAATTTCTATGCCCGACCGCAACATCACTGGATAGGTTAGTTTCATGTAATCTTCTCTGAACTAACACCTTAGGAATAGTGCTAGCACATATCGAACAATTTTCCCCTCTTATCATCCAATCTATATCCTCCCCTATCTTAATATCATCACTAAATAAACCGACCTTTTCAAATACGGCCTTACGCATCAAGGCGGAGCTAATGAACCCCATTCTAGGTTTCATTAACTCCTTAGTTTTTAAATAACTAGGCACATCAGCATTTAGATCCAAAAAGTTTTGAATACGAGAATAAACAACTTCAATCTTATTGTCACTTAATAGTACGTCCATTTGCTCGCTAAACCTATCGGGCAAACAAATATCATCAGCGTCGTGAAATCCAATAAACTCGCCTCGTGATTGCGATATTCCTACATTTCTTGCTTTAGAAGGTCCACCATTATCCTGATACACATATCTAATACTATCAAATGTTTTCACTACTTCTGCGCTATCGTCTGAAGAGCCGTCATCCACGACTATAATCTCAATTGGTTTATAGGTCTGTTTTAAAATACTTTCTATGGCTTCTCGAATATATGAACCTGCATTATAGACAGGAATTACAACACTCACCAAAGGGCATTCCATTACTCGTTCCCTCCACCACTATTCCTACGCTGTAATCCATGTCGAACTGCTTGTAAATACTCTTGGGGCAAAATTGATCCCTCTACCAAAGTACTATTTGCTTGATGTACCCTCCGCGCTAAAATAACTTCAGATAGATCGCACACCTTAACACCCAAATCCAAAGCTCGCATATACCAATCAATGAAGCCCGCAATTTTCCAAGTCTCCGTAAACTCACCCACCTTCTTAAACGCTTTTCTTGTTAAAAGCATTGCTCCAGGACAATTTGCTCTAACCTTAATTTCATTTAACTCTTCTACTCGTCTATTAACAATACCACTAGACTCGCCCTGAAATTCAACCATACTACCAAACACAATACCCATCTCAGGATTACTTAAAAGATAGTTCATCTGAATTTTAATACGCTCAGGAAAGGCAACATCGTCCGCATCTTGAAATGCTAAGTATTCTCCACTAGCAACTTGAACGCCGAAATTTCTAGCAGACCATACCCCCCTTCTTTCGCACGAATACAGTACCAACCTATCCCCATATTCACTTGCGATATCTAAACTACCGTCACTTGATCCATCATCAACAATGACTAACTCAATTGTTTCGTAGCTTTGACTAAGAATACTTTCGATAGACTCCCTTAAATACGCCTCTGCGTTTTTAACAGGCATTATTACGCTTACTAAAGCCTTAGACTTACTAATATTTGCACAGCCAGTGTTCACTACAAATACCTCAACTTAAACATAATCTTAAATATATCTAAATTCCTTATTTGGGGGGAAAAGCGATAATAAAAAGACAATCTGCTCAATCGGTCAGACAGCAGGGGCCATCTAGCATCATAATCAAATAAACTAAAGAAAGCCTCCCTTAGGGCAAATTCCCCTCCTCCCAATTCTTTTACACCCTCAAACATCGCTTGGATTAGAGAAAAAATATTCTCAAGGAATCGGCATTTTTCTATTTTCTTAGAACCCATGCTAGCGCTCATCTCTCGCTTCACCAATAAATAACTAGAAACCAACGCACCCGAATAATCATATTTCAAAAGTAGTGCATCTAGTAGACTTACTACAGCATACAAAAGGCTGTCAGACTCTGATAATGCATAGAAAGACTTACCTGAAATGTCTAATTTCGACCTTCCAGACAATAAAGAATCTGCCTCAAGCAAGTATCCCATGCTATACGGCACATAGCTATTTATACCAACCATAAATTCATTTCTTTTAAAATACTTAGTACCCACAGACAATCCAATTCTACCTCCCGCCCTAGCTAGAATTTCATACTGCGGATAAACCCTAGTAAATCCAGCTCCTCTCATGACTACTTGCAAATTCACTGGCTCACTTGCTAAGAGGATCTGAATATCACTATAGGACGTTAAAAATCTGTTTCCATACATAGATCTTACTACTAAAGAGGAATCTAAGAAAAGATACTCCGCACCAAGCCGTGTCACTATTAAGCTACTTAATTCTTCTCTAATAGTATCCCACCTTAAATTTGCTGCCCAAGCTTTATTAAACTCCTTAGCAAACAATTCTCCCACCTCGGAACCAAATATCTCTTCAAAAGAACTCTTGGGATACATAGAAAAAAGAAAAGATGACAAATGCCTACTTTTACAGAAGTTCAAAAAGGTCTTGGGGGATTCAATTAAATGTGATTTCTCACTCAAGTAATTGCCCTCTGCATTAATTAAAGCACCTAAAGTAGAATAGTTCTCTAAAATATCTACCAAGTTGTTTTCCATCTTTAATTAGCCAATTCCAATAAAGTATTTACAGTAACAAACCTATAACCATCCTTTTTCATCCCAACGATCAGCATATCGACATACTCGCAGACAAGCGGAGCTGCATCCTTATTGCCATCGTGGAGCACAATTATCGACCCAGGCCGAACAAGCTCCAAGATGCTTTTAACGACTTCACTCGCGGGACGTCCCCACCAATCTCTTGGATTAGGAAAAAAATCAAACAGGATATGCTTCTTTCTCATTCGCCATAAAACATAGGGTAGTTTAAAGAATTTATTGCCGTAAGGTGCTCTAAAGTCTATTTTATAATCCACTCCAAGTCCTCGAATTAATGCATCTGTCTTTGCAATCTGAGTACGTATGAAACCAAATGATTTACCTGTTAGCCTATGATGAGAATATGAATGATTACCAATCTGATGACCTCTAAGATGACATTGCCTAGCGACTTCTTCATATTGCTCTATATTTACGCCTACAAAAAAGAAAGTGGCCTTTACCTCATGAGCATCTAAAACATTTAACAAATTTGAAGTATAAGGTTCTAATGGACCATCATCAAAGGTGAGAGCAACCACCTTCTCTTTAGTAGAAATCCTATAATAAAATTCCCCGAAAAGCTGACGATGAGGATTATCCGTATAAGTTCGCCACCTACTAACTAACCGATTTCGGACACTTTTTAAGAGGTTTTTATACTTATTTAACGTGCTATTTACCAAACCAAAGCCCCTAAACAAAGCGCCATAACTAGAAACTCCTAAATCATTAATAAGAACTCATTCGTGAGGGGTATACACAAATTTGCCCTCTATTAGTAGGTACAAAATGGTGCAAGTAGCATAAAGTCTCAGTAGTTTACTTATTTACAGCATTGTGTTTTATTGTTTACAAACACTGACTTAGACTTATAAAAAACATGCAATCTTTCAAAATTTCTAACTCAAGAATTATTTTTGAGACTATAGAAGACAACACTTTAATTATTAATTTAGAAGTTGGCCACTATTTCAACTTAAATTCAACTGGCTCGGCTATTTGGAAGCTTTTAATACTTGGTACCCCTAGTAGCCTCATCTCTGAAGAACTTTCTGCACGCTACAACATAGACGCTTCACAAACAAATAATGACCTATCTCAATTTATAGATAACTTAAAAATGGAGGGGATTCTTGTCGAGAATCAAATACCTGACGGCACTCAAAGTATTAACAAAGAAACATATCCAGCCGACGAGACTAAGACATACGAAACACCAAGTTTTATAAAATACACGGATATGGAAGCACTACTATTAGCTGACCCTATTCATGAATTCATAAATGAAAGCTAGTCTCATACAAAACTCACTGAAGGAATACTATCAAGAACTCTCCAATGACAGTAAGGCCTTTAATTTAGGAACACAAAAACACTACCTTCTTGCCGACAAAATAATTTGCATAAATTACGCGAACTCACTTCTATTCTCTCATCTTTCTTCCGCAACTTCACACCTAGAGGTAAACAACTCAACAGAATCAGCGGATTTAACTCTCTGGGTATTTGATTCCGCCTCTCCTCCTCAAGTCCCTAGAGAACTTATCCTGGAAGAGACTATGCATATGAAACAGACGGAATCTCATCCTATATTTTATTTTAATGGAGAGGATTATTTACTAACTTATCAGTTAAATAACGGGCTTAGAGAAATACAATTTTTCAACAAACGAAATCGTGAAGCCTTCGTATGGATTCGTGATATTAAAGAAGTTCTAACAGACACATCGGAAGTACTAACATCACCCTTTAGAACCATATTTGCTTGGTTTTTCAGCCTGCACGACAAAGTTCTCTTACATTCTGCTGGCGCAGGTGAAGAAGATGGAGGGGTTTTGTTTATAGGACCAGGGGGCTCAGGTAAAACCACCTCGGCGCTTTCATGCTTAGCCTCGGGATATAAGTTTGCAGGAGACGATTCTATATTGGTTAGTGCACAGGAAAATCCTATAGGTTATTCAGTATATAAGTCGGCTAGGCTTTTTAAAAATGACTTAGACTACTTTCAGCCATTTAGAAACTTGGTACTTAACCCTAACGATCCCCCAGATGAAAAGGTACGATTTCTACTGAATGAGGATACTTCAAAGAAATTATTGTCAGCTTTCCCAATTAAAGCAATAATCGCTCCTACTATAATAGAAAAAGACAAAGCTCCCTTACTAGAAGCTATAAAGCCTGCCGAAGCCTTAAGAATCTTAGCTCCGAGTACCCTACTTCACATCCCTGGCCAAAACCAGAAAACTCTTCACAACTTGGCAAAAATCGTCTCATCAATACCCTGCTATCGACTAACGTTAAACGGTCGAACTGGAACCGGAGATATCATAAGAAAGCTGCTGGTAAAACACTGACATCATGACACTTCTTTTTCCTCATATCAAATCACATCTTAAACTAATTCTTCTTACCCTACTATTAGTTACAGCTGGGCAAATTTTTGTATTTCTAGATCCGCTAATTTTCAAATACATAATTGACGACTATGCTACGAACTTTCAGAAGTACGCATTTAATGAATTTTTCGGCGGTGTAGTTTTCTTTCTAGCTTTAAGCATACTATCTAAGTTTGCAGCCAGTATTACTAAAAACCTGCAAACTCATTTAACAAATGCACTCGCACTAAAAGTTGGGAATCAAATCTATAATATTGGCCTAACACATGCCCTGAAACTTCCCTATGCAATTTTCGAAGATCAACATAGTGGGCAAACTATAAGTAGGCTAGCCAAGGCTAAATCAGATGTCGAGAAATTAATTACGCTATCCATAAATACTTTTTTCAGTGCCATAGTAGGATTCGTTTTTGTCTCCATCTATTCCTGCACTGTTCACTGGACGATTGCGCCAACTTTTATTCTTGCTCTTCCGCTCTTAAGCTACTTAAGCTTCCGCCTTACTAAGAAAATAAAATCCTTCCAATCTTCAATATCAAATGAAGCTACACTACTTGCCAGCTCCACTACGGATTCCTTGCGAAACATCGAACTAATAAAAAGCCTCGGACTTTCAGAACAAGAAATCACAAGATTCATTTCCTCTAGCGACAAGATATTAAAACTAGAATTAAATAAAGGAAAATACGTTCGGAGCTTAATCTTTGTTCAAGGAGCCATAACAAACATTATTAGAGCTTTTATTTTATTGCTAATGTTTTTTCTTATTTATATCCAGCAAATCACATTCGGACAGTTCTTTGCTTTATATGTATATTCATTCTTCCTCTTTCGCCCTCTTCAGGAACTTGGAAATATCATGTCTATATACAGAGAAACAGAGGTATCACTGAAACACTATCAGGACATTTTAGATACCCCTGTAGAAATTGAAGCTAGCAATCCACTAGCTATTGGCAAACTTACTTCTCTAGAATTTAATAACGTCTCTTTCAAATATCATAGCGCGCTTAGCCCTAGTTTAAAAAACATCTCATTCAAATCAAATTTGGGTGAAACTATCGCATTCGTAGGACCATCGGGTGCTGGAAAAACAACCCTTGTAAAATTGCTCGTGGGCCTATACCAACCCCTTACTGGCAACATAAGTTACAATAATTTACCAGCGGATCAAGTTGACCTACTTCACCTAAGAAACCAAATAGGGTACGTCACTCAAGACTCACACTTATTCGCTGGCACCATTAAGGATAACCTCCTACTTGTTAAGCTCAATGCCACTGATCAAGAGTGCCTAGAAGCTCTTCAGCAGGCTGCATGCAACTCTCTCCTTAATAGGGCTGAGAAAGGATTAGACAATCTAATTGGAGAAGGGGGAATAAAACTCTCAGGTGGAGAAAAACAAAGACTCTCAATAGCTAGAGCCTTACTAAGACAACCTACTCTGCTAATATTCGATGAAGCAACATCCTCCCTAGACTCTCTCACAGAAAAGGAAGTGAGTCAGACCGTGCAGAATATCTCGAAGCTAAAAAAGCATCTCACCATACTAATCGCTCATAGGCTTTCAACCATTATGCATGCCGATAGAATTTTCGTTTTAGAAAGAGGAATAGTTGTCGAATCTGGCAAACACGAAGAACTGCTTAAAGACAGGGGGCTTTACTTTGCTATGTGGAGGCAACAAATTGGAGAAGGACAAATGTCCGAGGTATTTTAGATGTTACCAAGATTTAAACAAAAAGCTTTGGACGAAATCCTAGGAGATTTGAAAACAGATGGAAGTGGCTATCTACAGCGCGCCTGCAATCACAAAATTATACAATTTCTTGATTTTAAAGAAATTGGGCGGATAAAAAACATCAAAATCGATGCAATACAGAAAGAAGTTACACGAATAACAACACAGTGTTTTGCATACTATCAAGTTAGAGGTAAAAATTTCTTATCCTTACATAAATTGCTCTCTGAAGCACAGATAGACTTTATCCTAGTAAAGGGACTAGATGTGGCATCTAGATACTACGAAAAGCCATGGCTTAGATCCTTTGGTGACACCGACATACTAATACGAGGAAGTCACCTTCTCTCAGTCTACGAAAGATTTACAGCTAGTGGCTTTAACATAGAAAGAGTTTCCGCAAAGAAACATACGCATAATAGGATTCTGACGATCATAGAACATTGTGCAAGAGCAGGTGAAGCACTCACATTCAACCGAGGTAAGGAATGCGTAGATGTTCATCCCATAGAGGAGACGGAGTTTGATTACCTACTTAAGTTAGCTGAAAAAACTGAAATATTCGGACAAGAATACTTGGCCTTGCCTAGGTTGCAAAACCTAGAATTACTTTTGCGACATGGAGAAAAACATAATTGGCATATCTTACAATGGTCAGTAGACATTTTTTTAATACTCAAAGACCTTTCCGAGTCAGAACTACTAGAATGCTATACTTACTGCAAAGGAAAGAACCTAGGGAAGTCTTTTAAAATTTGTCTATATTTATTCCAATATCTCTTTGAATTTGAGCTACCCAAAAACTTAAATAAAGAACTTTCAGATAAGGAAAGAGACTCAAAATTGTTCAGCTTCATTAAAGAACAACTTACTTCTAGAGATCATTCACTGAAGAGAAAATTATTTAATTTACGAACTCAGATTAAACTCAAGTCTGGATTTTTAGATAAGCTTATTGTTATTTATAGGAAATTTTTTTCACCTACCCTAACTGATTTTACATGGATAGTAGTGCCTCGATGCCTATACTGGTCTTATTTCTTAATTAGGCCCGTTAGAGGTCTTCTGTCAAATAGAAAGGGCTAAAATTTCTTTAAGTTTACTATCCACTGATACACGAGAATCTGATTGAAGAATCTCCCGACAGTAATTTAGCTGAGGCGCAAATTGATGCTGATTAATGGCATCGGGAACCTTGCCAGCTTCCCAGTTCGCATTATCTGCTCCATGCCCTTTATAACCTTCATAATAACAC
This sequence comes from Bdellovibrionota bacterium, assembly GCA_044351785.1. Classification (GTDB taxonomy): domain Bacteria; phylum Bdellovibrionota_C; class UBA2361; order SZUA-149; family DAOLCO01; genus JAIYCX01. The sequence continues at coordinate 10,562 of JBILFC010000016.1, read as the reverse complement.
TCTTTATAAAAGCTAACTCCAGCGATAAATAGCTCCGATATCTCAAACTTAAGTAAATGCGATATCACAACGGTCCCAGTATTTACACTACAAGCAAGCTTCCTACTTAAACTCATATACTCTTCTGTCACATCAAGACTTGGCATGTTACACTGATCACAAAATCGTCTCAGAACCCTAGCATCGATATTTCTTTCATAACACACGAACTTCGTTTTGGTAAATTCTTCCGTTAGCAGATCACTAATTGGATAATCACCATTACAACAATGATAGAGAATATCCATCCGACGACCTACGTCGACCACCCTCTGCTCAGGAATTGGCCATTGAAAGTTCATTCGAACGACATAATCATAACTCTCTATTTTATCCCCTAGGCCTTGGCCGATAATAGATACCGAAGGCCCTACCAGAGCCAACTTCTTGCCTCTCAACATCTCTGAATAAGAACCTTGAGAAGAAGAATGTAAATCATCTGGATCTAACTGAAATGGAAATAAATGAGAATTCTCAAGTTCATGTAAGGCAATAAAAAAGTCCTGCTCTGATTTAATCTGAGCTAAGGGGTGTAAATTCAATAGAAAATCCATCTGATCAAGACTCAATCTCATCTCCCTACAATGTCTTTTTAGATCCTCGACTGAAATTTCGCGCAGGAATAAGTATAAATTATTATTTATTAAAGAAACAAGAATTTCACCACTTCTCTTATTCATCCCTACAGCTTATTAAATACAATTTTAAATGAATAAGATATAGTCAGACATAGAAAATTAAACAATAGACTTCCCTAGATACTCTGAAATAGAATTTGCATGGCCTTAAAAAGACTAAAAATAGAACTTAAAAAACTTAGAGATCTCATTCTACGTAGAGTCTATCTCAGCAAATCTAAGGAAGATGATGTAGTAAATAGGTTTCATAAGCTCTACTACGATTCCTATTTACTAGGAGGTACTTGGGAAAACACAAAATGGATGGGGCATTCGGTAAGAAAATGTCCTCTTGATATGTGGATCTATCAGGAAATACTATTTGAACTTAAGCCAGATATAATTATTGAACTTGGTACATGTCGAGGGGGAAGCGCTCTTTTTCTAGCACAAGTATGTGAACTTATTAAGTCAGGTAAAATAATCTCCATTGACATTAAAAAAAGAAATAATTTACCCAATCATAGTCGAATCAATTATTTAATAGGCAAATCTACCTCCTATGAAATCCTAGAAGAACTCAGGCAAATCGTAGGGTCCAATGATACAGTGCTCGTTATTGCTGATTCTGATCACAGCTACCAGAACGTTTTAGAAGAATTGCAGATCTTTTCCCAATTCGTTACCCTTGGGAGTTATTTCATTGTCGAAGATGGAAATCTGAATGGAAATCCAGTAGAACCTAATTTCGGACCTGGGCCACAAGAGGCTATTCTTGAGTTTCTTGCATCTAGAAAAGATTTCATCTCAGATAAAAGCAGGGAGAAATTTTACATGACTTTTAACCCGAATGGGTATTTAAAGAAAATTAGCTGATTACGTGCTTAAACAAACTCATCACACAGAATATATGCATTAACTCCATGACTAGACAATTATTTTTCAAATTAAATCTCTTCATCCTTTTAGTAATAAGCTTAATATTCATTACTAAACCTGATCTATTATTATCTAAACCCTCTGAACTTCCAGCAGAATATTATGAACCAGTACTCTTTTCACCGAATGGTAGATACCTGCTACTAAAGAACAAAAATAATAATGATTTCAACCTTGATCTTTTCGACACGATAGAGAATAAAAGAACCACTCTCCATAAATCTACTAGGAACCAAATTTCTCTTCACTTTAGCCCAGACAATAAAAAGTTAATATTTCAATCCAGAAATAGCTCTAATTTATTCGAACTGTCATTACTTAACATTGAAGACAAAAGTATAAGTAAACTTAATGCCCCCAGTTCACTCTCAGGACTACCTTCTATCTACTGGTCTTCTAACAACAAAGAAATCGCTTACTATGAAGTCAGAAAGGATCAAACTATACTTTACATTGATAATGTCTACGACCAAGATCCACCTAAAATTGTAACACGAGAAGTAACGACAGATTCTGTTCTTTCCTGGTCTCCTAATGGAGAGGAGCTTCTAGTTTATTCTGGAGTTGAAGGGAGCGACCTCTTACGGCTTAACAAAGGAGGGGAAGTTATTTCTCGTTATCCACAGGGAAGTAAAGATATAATTAAAGAGATCAGTTGGGTAACTCCAGAAGTCGCTTACCTAGTCGCCCTTCCCCTAAATGCCGAATTCACTGAACTTGCAAACCTAAATTTGTCAGACGGAAGCATCAAAACACTTGTGACAGAAGAGGCAAACATAGAAGAGCTACTTCCTTTACCTAGAATTAATTCTATTATTTTTCACTCTACCTTTAGAGGAATTTCTAGTGCAAATATTTTTGATCTTTCTACTAACACTCATAAGACGCTTTCAAAACTAGATGATGGAAGTATAAAAATACACTCTACAAAGGATAGTGAAAAGTTGTTACTAGGTATACAATATAGATTCTCTCAACGACCTCAACTAGTAGAAATTGATGCTCAAAGTAATAAAATTAGTTCTCTTTATGATGAAATTCTGACTCAAGAACAAACAATTCCGCCGTCTAAAGTAATCGAGCTAAATACGGAGGATTCTTTTCGAGCATTCCTCTGGGAATCCAAGGAGTTAAATCGCACTAAAAATGGAATTATATTTGTTCACGGTGGTCCTGCTACCTTCATAGGTCCAGAGTGGAGTAGAGAATATGCAAACTACGTTAAGCATGGGTGGACAATTTTCGTTCCAAACTATCATGGATCTTCTAGTGAGGGTGAGCGCTTTTTAAAAAACAATGCCCTTGCTATTCAGGTAGAAGATATTGTTTCCTCCATAAAATACATGAGGGATTATCTACCGAAGAATGGAAAGCTACTTATCGCTGGCCAGAGCTACGGAAGTCGGCTAGTCATAGAATCACTCAGAGAAGTAGGCGAACTAATTGATGGAGTAATATTAACATCTACCATATATGGTTCTCCCCATGAGATTCCTTGTGATAAGAGGCCCTCATACGTTAGAGCATTTCACGGCGGAGAAGACTATCTCAATTCTGCCGATGGTATTACCTCCTACCTCCAACAAATTCTAGGCAAGAATAATTTCAACATAAACGTAATGCCAGAAGAAGGTCATATTTTAAGAAAGGAAAGCTCTTTTAAAAATATTAGAAATGCAATACTAAAAAGCGATATGGCAACTACGTATAAATGTCCTTAATTAACGAATGAAGCAACTAGAACTACTACCGAAGGTCATATTCTTACTTAGCCTGAGCTTAATACCATTAGCAATCGTACAAAGTTCTCTACTTTCTTATTTAGATATTAAACTCTGTATTTTAATGATCGTTACAGTCATTTTAAGCCTGGATCTTCTACTGAAATATCGCGTAGTTGAAGTACCTCTGTATTTTATTGTATTTGGTTTCTATGTTTTTTTTAAAATTGTTTTAATTGGCCCTACTCACAACTTAGGTCTACAATTACAGTCTATTAGCTTACCTATCTCAGCACTTATAGCTGGAACATGGATATATAATCGAAAGATATCTCCTACCTTAATTTATATTGCAGTACTGCCCGCCATACTAGTGAGCATCGTTGCTTCTCTCTCTATGTATTTTTATAGGCTTCCACTATTTGGAAGCTATAGCCCATGGGGTGCTCCGATAGGACTTAAAAACAGTCTTTCTGTTTATTTAACGCAAACTTTACCAATTTTATTCCTTGCTCTTAGCACTCTAAAAAATTCGAAGGGAAAGGCTTTTCGATGTTTAGAATATTCTTTAATTTTAGTAGCGACAACCTGTTGCTGGATAATTATTGCAAATCGGACGAGATCTGCGTGGTGGATGTTAATCTTCTTTTTATTAATATTAATTTGGAAAGTTAGGAAATTACCTGAAGGTACTTACTTTTATAAAGTTTTTATTCTAATTTCTCTACTTGGCACCTTCTTAACTTTCTCAGTTCCTAATCAATTAAGATGGAATTCAGACACTCCCTATACTGACAGTCTATCAACAATGATTTCTCCCAAAAAATCGAGTGGACGCCTTGAACTATGGAAAGTGGCTTCTACAATCTTCATTGAACATCCATTTTTAGGTATTGGAACTGGAAATTATCCCATTCTCTGGCAGGAATATATTCCTAAGAGCGAAGTAAACCCTCGTAAATTTAGATTCCTAAGACCGGACTTAAATCTCTTTAATGATTATTTTCAAGCTCTCGTAGAAAATGGAGTATTGAATTTTGCTCTTAGTCTTATTATTTTCCTAATCTTTCCTATATATCTTATAGGTCGCCACAATAATTCTATCTCATCCTATCTACAAATCACTGTTTGCATCATTACAGGAATCGATGCGTTTTTCGACTACCCATTCAATCGACCAGAAAGCATTCTTATATTTATTTGCATGATTTCACTAGCGCTAAAAGAATTAGGATCCCCTATTATCTTAAACAAAATTCTTCTCAAAGTAATACTTGCTAGTTCGATACTTTTTTCCTCCATTCTAGGAATAAAACTAGGAGGGGCAGTTTATCATAGATCAGCCTTTGCAAAATCACAGAACGTAAATGACTTAAAATATGCTTGGTCTTACTGGCCTTGGGATTTTCAATGGAATAGTTATGTTATCAATTATTTAATAACAAATGGAGAATTAAGCTTTGCCGAAGATATTGCCACTAAGAGAAAATTTTATTGGCCTAACGATAAAGAAAGCCAAATAATGATCAACTTAACTAACGAACATAAAAACAAATAGTAGTATTAGTTATTCGCTCGGCCAATTTTCTCTAATCTCCTTCCATTCTTCTGAGTCTGTCTGCCACTCACAGTATATGGCTAGTCCATCAACTAATCGCTTTTCGCTTGGTACTACCCTCATTGCATCTTTAAGAGCTTTTAATGTATTCGTATTGTTCTCTATTTCTAAATCTCTATATCCCCTCAGATATGGTGGATTTATGAAAGTACCAATACCAATTAAAACCTGAGGAGGATGACTAGCGGTTTCCTGAAGTTCCTTTATTGTATTTAGTTGCTCAACTATACCATTTGCAAAAATAGTTTTATCTTTAATGCTGGTGTCATAATATAAGAAGCTAATTTGATCTACCAAGGGATAGAGCTCTTTTAATTCATCAATCGTATGCTTTCTTTTCCATGGCCTTGCATCCCTTGCAGTAGTTACGACTACAGAGGAGACAAACAAATTAGGCAAATTTACCCTAATTTTTTTATGAAACTCTATAAGGTCCCTAGCAAACTTTGGTCCACTTGAATCAATATCGACTAAAACCCCCTGAGCATCGTAAGTTTGAGGTCCTTGAAATTTCTCAAAATCAAAATGTACACCGTCCACGGAAAGAACTTCAATAAATTTCTTGGTAGATTCTAGCGCGTTTTTAACCCAAACTTCTCTATCTAAATGCACTGTACGACCCACAACTCCACCTACCCAAGGGACGATTTTAACCTCTGGATAATGTCTTCTTATTTCCCTCACACTCTCAATTGCCTGATTAGAAAAAGCCCAATCCGGAAGAAACCCCTCCTCCCCATAAGGACCAGAGAATATATAAGCATACTTAATCTTATTATCCTTTAGAGTCTTTGCATATTCCTCTAAATCAGACTGCCTTAATGGCTCCCCCGTTGTACCCGCGTAACCTCTAAAAAATATACTTCTAGACCAAGTAGCATGCTCCCCCCCAAGTACAAAGTCTCTAGACTTACCACGATAACTCACATAAAATAAGAAACCAGCAATGACTACGATAGAAAGCGCAATGAATTTCCGATACAATTTCATATAAATCTATAAAAGCTTTACACTACGCCAATCACTCCACGCGGCACCAACTCTATTTACTTTAACTCGAAACTTCACGTGACCATATCTTCGCACATACTCATTCCAATAGGACTCAGAAAAAGTTCTCTTTAATTCTGGTCCTTTTACTGTTAAACTTGTTTTAAGCTGTTGGTCACCTTTACCAATTTCCAGATCTACTAAGTATTCAGTCAGCGCATTGCCTTTCCATGTTAAAGCAACAGTCCCTCCGCTAGATACAAACGATATTTCAGCATTCTCTAAAGGATATAGTATCTCGATTGCACTTAGATCACCCGCTGAATCACCAGACAACTCTAGATTCTTTTTTACATCCTCTGCTTTCGAATCTAATTGGGTACGCAAGTCATTTGAATCATAAAGCCACTGATCCATTATCTTAATCATACTTTCAAGTTTTTCAGGAAATTTACCTTTAACATCATAGAGTTCTTGTGGATCTTCTTTTAGATTAAAAAGAAAGTACTGAATGGGATTAGGATTAAATACATATTTGACCAATTTCCATTCTCTAGTACGAACTGAGTACATTCTATTCTTAATATTATTCGGGTCTGGCTCCTGATATCCACCATAAGAACTTGCTGAATAACCAACTCTATCCTCAGTTTCACCACGAGCATGAATTAAAGGTATCAAGCTTTTACCAGAATAATTATCCTCCAAGGGAATATTTAGTAATTCAAAGATTGTGGGGATTATATCAACGCCTCTCACTTGAGATTTAACGGCATGGTTTTCTGGGATAGATCCAGGCAATGAGATAATAAGTGGTACCCTAATTATCTCATCGAACATACTACCACCACGAGCGGTAGATGCATGCCCGATGAAGCCATGTTCTAGCTGCTCTTCTCCATGATCCGCTGAAAATATTATTATAGTTTTTTCCCTCAGACCAAGGCTTTCAACTTTAGCAATAATTTCACCGAATCTCTCATCCATACTATGAACATCGGCATCATATAGAGCCCTAATAGCAGGTAAGTCTTCCTCTTTATTAAACTGCACCGTACCTCTGGGAATGACAACCTGACCACGCACAACATCAACTCTCTTTCTAGATTCACTATTGGGAATCAATGACTCATTAAAAAATAAATTTCTGTGTTTTTCAGGAGGATCGTATGGGAGGTGAGTTTGCAATAGATGTATCCAAAGGAAAAATTTAGAATTTTTGAATTCCTCTAACCACTCTTCGGGCTCCTGCTTACCAAACCCTCCTTTAAAGCCTAAATTTTTAAAATTAGTATCCTGTTGAAAGCTTTGAGTATAAGGTATCTCATAACCAAGATCACTTAACTTTTCTAATGGTAAATACCAACTCTCCTTAACATGTTTTTCTCTAGTCTCTACTCCGTGAATTGGCGAATATAAGCTTGTAAAATTAGAAACCATATTTTCACTAGTCCACGCAGAAGGATTTATACAGAGATTAAACTTAGTCCCAGTTTTAGCAAAAGCATCTATATTAGGTGAGGTTGGCAGATTGTAACCAAAGGTACCTAGATGCTCCGGCTTCATACTTTCTGCTGTAATCCATAATACATTGTAATCCCTTAAAGATAATTTTTCCTCTCTACCCACAAATACCCAGACAAAGATCAGAATAACAATGATAAAAATACTAGCTGTTAGCTTGCTTGCCAGAATATGAAATGGCTTACTTAAATTTTGCATTAAACTTTTGTTTAATTAGATTGAGTTATCTTCTTATAAATTATACGAAGACATACTAAAAACTTCTTTATTAATTTACGAATTTACCTTTTAACATACTTGAAACAGTGCTGCACATATACAATCTTAGCCTTACTAATGGGTATGAGTTGCTGGCCAACAGGACTTACCATAAATGCTTGTACCTCCATAATCTCAGTTCTACTATTTTGCTTCTACTACAAAAGTAATCCTCTCACTTATATTTCAGCACTATTATTTGGATTCATACTAACTCTTTGCCAGTTTCATTGGATAGCGGAAGTTTTTAGACTCTTCACCGATTCCTCTACTCTAGTTAGCATCATCTTTGCTCTTAGCATGTACCTATATGCAAGCCTACAGTTTACCTTACTAGTATTTATTGGAAGAATCATTGATAAAATAAAAATTCTATCGGCAACGCTTATTCTTCCTCTTTCCTGGACGCTTGCTGAAATACTTTTTCCTAAATTTATACCATGGTCACAGGGAGCAACTCTGATTTCCATAACACCACTTATAAAAATTGCAGACCTAGGCGGAGTACCTCTCGTTAGCTTTCTTCTTTTTCTAACCAGCAACCTAACTATAGAAATTATAAACTCCAAAAATAGGATTCACTTTCTCAAAAGCGTTACTCTTATTATCTTAATTCTAGGCATTTCGGGGGCCTATACAAAGATAAAGAACCAAGCCCTAGATAGAATAGTCTCTGATAGTAGGAAAATTAATGTTGCCTTTATCCAACCCAACCTAAACCCAGCTACAGACTTCACCTTTGAAAACCTTCCTTACAGAACAAGGCTTTTAGAAGAGCTAACTACTAATGCTCTTAATAGCGAATATAAGCCAGACCTAATAATCTGGCCTGAATCTTCAGTAGGATACACATTTTACACCGATGAGAACTTTATTAGCCAGGAGGATAAGCGCTGGCCATTCAAGAATCTACAAGTTCCCTTAATATTCGGTGGACAAGTTCAAATTGGAAAAATATATTCTGAAAATACTAAATTTCATAATGCCGGCCTATTATTACTTCCAAACGGCGAATTATATCAGGACTACTACAAAGAAATACTTTTCCCCTTTTCTGAAGAAACTCCTCTAAGCTCAATCTTCCCAGCACTAGAAGATATATTAAAGCCGATTGCAAACTACAAAGAAGGCAATAAAAACAAAGCTCAATCAATTAACTTAGGTGACTATAAGATAGCATTAAGAATTTGCTTTGAAGATATCTGGACTAACTTATTTTATAAGCAAGTCACCGAAGATGGCGCCAATCTACTTGTCTCCATCTCTAATGATGGCTGGTTCTCTAATACTTCTGCCATGTATCAGCATCACTTATTATCCCTTTGGCGGGCTGTTGAAAATGATAGGTATCTTCTTCGGATAGGAAACAACGGCATTACTGAACTAATCTCTCCTAAAGGTGAAATCATTAAAAGCTATCCTAATAACACTAAAACATCTGGTGTTTTTGAAAACATTCCACTACTTTCCTCTAAGCTCTAAATAAGGATCTATTGCTTCTTTATCCTTATTACTATCATCTATCATTCCTGGATCTAACTTCTGCACACTTTTTAAATAACTTGAAGTATCAGTACTTGCTGAAGAGGCACTCCCACTTTGCCTTAAGGCTTCATATGGATCACTAGGTGGTATTTCATCAGTCGGAATTTCTACCTCCTCTTCAACTTCAATTGGGGTAGTTATCTCAGACTTCTCTAACTGCTTAGGCTCTTCCACTACTGAAGGAGCTTCTTTATATACCCTCGTTTTAATCTTTAATTGCTCTTTTGGAATTTCTGCATCTTGCTTTAGTAAAAACCATGCAGAAAGGAAAAGTAAAATAAGCAACAATACAATCTTGTATTTATTTTTAAGCATAGGAGATGTCAGTAATTACAAACAAACATTTATTTTATAGGCCAAAAGCTTGTAAATAAAATCTTATACTGATAGCCTTTTACGGCTAACAAAACCAGAAGGAAAACTATGTCACTTAAAAAACTACTTTCAACTTTCGCAGTCTCTTTACTTCCAGGTCTCGCCTTTGCAGGTGGATCGATTACACCCAACCTAACAACGGCTGGAGACAACACCTCTTTTAGTTCAGGTGGCTCAAGATTTGTATCTATCGAAGCACAAAACAGCTACTGCTGTGATTTAGTGACAACTAATGCTGGGGCTACGATTGCTAGCGTCTCTACCACAATAGATGCCACAGTAGATTTTACAGGGGTCGATAGAAGTACTACTACTCCTGCCCACTCCCATGGAAAGAGACTCTGCTTTCTGTCAACTGTCACCGAATTTGTTTCGATAAGTTTCGGAAACCTCGCTCCATCTCCTACGAATCTAGATACGCAATGTAACGAAACTAGCCTTTTCGGTGGATATAATACTAACGCCAATCCATTTAACTTTTTGGAAATTAGCAACACCACTAATTCAACTATCACCGGGAAAATTTATGCTACAAACTTTGATGGTACCGTGGTTGTAAACGGCACGGCTTTTTCAGTAGCCGCTGGCAGAAGAACAGATGTTGACCTCCATACCCCAGCAGGAGCGAATAAGTATGGTCTTTTAAAAATTATTCACGATGGACCACTAGGAGCTCTTCAAGCGAATGTTTCATTTTATAGTGGCACACCAGCGGATCTTACTCTAAGAGGAACTGTTCCAGTTATACCTAGAGATAAGAGATAAAGTCTTACCTTTTTAAATCGTACCTTGAAGTCGCTCTAACAGAGCGACTTCATCAGGCTCTCTTCCCATAAAATCCTTATACAACTTCATTGGCTCTTCACTATCGCCCTTAGCGAGTATCTTATCTCGATACTCTCTTCCAACCTTAGCACTTAGAACCCCATCTTCTTT
>JBILFC010000140.1:0-7651 GCA_044351785.1 Bdellovibrionota bacterium | reverse complement strand
TCTAAGATCTTTGTGTGGTAGATCTAGGATTTGCTGATCATTTGTATAACTATGAATTGTTGTCATCATTCCATAAGTAATTCCGAAGTTTTCAAGAATAACTTTAGCAACAGGTGCTAGGCAGTTAGTTGTACATGATCCATTAGATACGATGTGGTGAACATCTGATTTGTATTCAGTATGGTTTACTCCGTATACAATAGTAAGATCAGCATCACCAGCCGGAGCTGAAATTAAAACTTTCTTCGCTCCTGCTTCTAGGTGCTTTGCAGCATCTGCTTTCTTCGTGAAGTGTCCTGTACATTCAAGAACAACATCGACCTTGTTTGCTGCCCAAGGAAGTTTAGTAGGGTCTTTTTCCGCAGTAACTGTAATTGTCTTGCCATTTACTTTAATACTATCAGTTGTATGAGAGATGTCCCCTTTGAACGTACCATGTACTGAATCATATTTTAATAGGTGAGCGAGGGTTGCTGCATCTGTAAGATCATTTATTGCTACGATTTCAATTCCCTTAGATCCTTGCTCGTTAAGTGCTCTAAGTACATTTCTTCCAATTCTTCCGAAACCATTAATGGCTACTCTGATTGACATAATTTTCTTTCCTTGTTCGTCTTTTAAAAAGGTTATTTATGGGGTGAGTTTTAATTAGTTAAGGCTAGTTTTGCAAGCCCTAAACAGCAGTAAAATAATCATGAACGATTTAGGCTCGAAATGATTCTGATTATAGGATAGTAAGGGCCACAATAAATACGGAATTAATTCTAAGTATTTGAATCCGTAGATAGTTTGTATTTTTAATGTTTAATTTAGTTTTATAATTTAATTATGATTTTCTCACTCCCCATATTATTTGCTGTAACAGAAGAGGCCGTGCCTGGATTAGAAGCACCAGCAGTGCAAGCAGAAACAGTAGCATCAGCGCATGAATTGTCAATCACAGAACTCATTTTAAATGCGACACCTGTAGTTCAAGGTGTACTTTTAATGTTGGTCGTTATGTCCGTTTGGACATGGGGGATTGTTATCTCTAAAGTAAAGACAATTAGTAAGGCGAAGAAGGAGAGCGATAAGTTTGAAGAGGTATTTTGGAGTAGTAAGAATTTAGCTCAGATAAGTGAAGTTTCTAGAAAGATGAGCGATAGTCCATTAGCCCAAGTATTTGCCGCAGGTCATAGAGAGCTTACGGCTGTATTAAATTCTAAGGGTTCTAATGATTCAGAATACGGAGCCCTAGAGAATATCGAAAGAGCATTAAAAAAGGCTAAAACCGAAGAAGTTACAAGACTTGAAACAGGTACTACAATGCTTGCAACTACCGCGTCTGCTGCACCATTCATTGGTTTATTTGGTACAGTTTGGGGTATCATGCATGCTTTTATTGGCTTAAGTCAGGTAAAGACTTCAAGTATTCAAGCTGTAGCCCCAGGGATATCAGAAGCACTAATAGCTACAGCGATTGGACTCGCTGCCGCAATTCCAGCAGCTATTTTCTATAACTACTTTATGCAACAAGTCAGAGTAATGTCTAGGACAATGGACATGTTCTCGGCAGAATTTTTGAATATCGCTAAGAGACATTTTTTAAAATAGTTTAAAGAGAGAACAATCCCATGGCATTCGATGATATGAGCGGTGATGGTGGATCCATCTCCCAAATTAACGTAACCCCATTAGTAGATGTGATGTTGGTGTTGCTTATTATCTTCATGGTAGCAGCACCTATTTTACAGCAAGGTGTTGAGCTTGAACTTCCTAAGGAGAGTATCGCTCCAGTTGAGTCCGACGAAGAGCAGCTAGTAGTATCTATTGATAAAGAAGGAGTGGTTTATCTAGGAGCTAAAAATCAGGTCGGATTAGAGGAATTAGGCAAAAGACTTTTAGGTATTATCGCTGAGAGAAAAGATAAGCGAGTTTTTATTAAAGCAGACAGGCGTGCAACTTACGGACAAGTAATGGCGGCTATGGCTCGGATAAAAAATGCTGGGATAGAGAAAGTAGGACTTTTAACTGATCCATCTTAAGATTTAAACATGGCGTATAATTCCAGAGCTGACGTAGATAGCAAGAATATGATTAAAGGGGTAGGAGTATCCTTTTTATTGCATATTTTTTCTTGGATTTTTTGCATATTTATTTTAGGAAATTCTCATGCGCGCTCTAATATGGAGCCAACTGTATTTACTGTTACTTTAGAAGGTGGTGAGAGATTGGGCGGTGCTGCTCAAGTACCTAATAAGGGTAAAGAAACAGAGAAGCCACCACCAGATGTGGCACCTGAGGAAGTAGCAGAAAAGAAGGAAGCTGATAAGGCTAAGGCTGAGGAAAAGAAGGAAAAAGAGGCCGAAGCTAAGAAAATTAAAGAAGCCGAAAAGACTAAAGAGCTTGAGAAGCTCTCATTTATTGAAGAAGCTGAAAAGAAGAGAAAGGAAGAAGTAGAAAAGAAAAAACTCGAAGAGAAGCAAAAAGAAGAAGACAAGAAAAAGAAAAAAGCTGAAGAAGATAAGAAGAAAGAAGAACTTGAGAAAAAGAAACTTAAAGAAGAGTTAGAAGATAAAAAGAAGGAAGCTCAGAAAAAAGAACAAGAGAAAAAAGATAGAGATAAGAGATTATCAGATCTTGCTAGAGACATTAGAAGTAAGAAGTATGAAGGTGAGTCTGTTAACGCTGGTGGAGAGGGCTTTGGTGCTGCTCGTTTAGGTGGGCAAGGTGGTGGAGGTGGAACTTTAGCCCCCTACGCAAAGGTTGCTTATCAGAATCAACTTCAGGAACATGTTAAAGCAGGCTGGAGATGGATGTCTCGTGCTAGTAGGTTAAGGACTTTAGTAAGAGTTAAAATATCACCAAATGGAGATATTGCAGATGTTAGGGTCGAAGAAAGTTCAGGCAATAGTAGCTTTGATGATTCCGTTGTAAGAGCTGTAAGAAAGGCATCGCCAGTCCCAGTTCCTCCTAAGGAGTTTTATAATGATTTTGCTGATGTTAGATTTTGGTTTGATTCAGAGGATCAGTAAAGGGAAACTCAAATATTAAAAAAATGCTTTTGTGGGTCTAGTTGCTCTATGCTAGACTCTCAAAAATTCAATCAGAGAATTAATAATCCTAGAAGTCTATCATGTCAAAATTAATTAAGAATCTTTTTCTAATCTCAATTTTATTAAATTTATTCTTGAGCTTTGTTAGTGCTCAGACTGATATAAGGATCTCTGGTGCACAAGCAGGATTCCCAGTAGCGGTACCTCAGATGTGTGATATGGGAGCTGGGGCTGAACCCGCATCAAAAATCCCAGAAGTTATAGCTAAAGATCTTCAGATATCAGGATTATTTAAGGTTCTTAATCCAGCATCTTTCGTTGAATCACCAGGTAAGTGTACTGGTGCTGAAGGACCTACTTATTCTGATTGGTCAGTAGTTGGAGCTGAAGGACTTGTAAAAGGAAATATCACTTCTCAGGGTGGAAATATTAAAGCCGAGTTATATCTCTATGATGTTCTTCAACAGAAAGCCGTAATTGGTAAGAGGTACGAAGGAGGGGAGGCAGATTATGCGAAGATAGCTCATAAATTCGCAAATGAAATCTTATTTTATTTTACAGGTGAGAAAGGAGTATTCGGTACTCAGATTGCTTATATTTCAACAGTTGGTAGATTTAAAGAATTATTCGTAATGGATCTAGATGGCTCGAATGTTAGACAACTTACCAGTGATAAGGGCTTAGTATTTAGTCCTTCTTGGTCTAGGGACGGAAGTCGAATAGTATATACTTCTTATGCTTCAAAAATGCCTGATCTTTATATGACCAATGTATCTGGCGGTGGTTCGACACGGATTACTAAGAGACCAGGTCTTGAGATCGGAGCTAAGTTTACGCCAGACGGGTCAGGACTTATATCTTCAGCTTCGTTTGATGGTATTTCAAGGATTGTGATGTTTGATCTTAGAGGAACAGTGACAACGCAACTTACTAAGTCAAGTTCGATTGATGTCTCACCATCATATTCCCCAGATGGTTCACAAGTTGTTTTTTGTTCTAATCGTGGCGGTGGACCTCAGATTTACATTATGGGAGCGGATGGCAGTAGTCCACGAAGGGTAAGTTTTGCAGATAGCAATTATTGTACTTCACCTGCTTGGTCACCAAAGGGCGATAAGATAGTCTTTGTGTGCAGGCAGGCGGGCTTCCAGTTATTTATGAGTGGACCTGAAGGGGGAAGTGCTGTTCAATTAACATTTGCTGGTGATAATGAAGATCCATCTTGGTCACCTGACGGTAGATTTATTGCTTTTAGTTCTACAACACTAGGCGGTGGGGGTAAATCAATTGGAATATTATCATTATTAGGAGGTAAACCTACTAGGATATCTCAGTCAAAAGGTATTGATTCTCAGCCAGCATGGTCTCCTTTAGCTGAATAAGTATAAAAAATTATATGTTTTTTTATCAATTTATGTTGCGAGGACTTTAAGTAGGATGTATTAACCTTCCCTATTAAGGGCCGGTTAATATGACATTCTGAACTTTAGCTAGAGGTCCTTAAGCGAATCGAAATGTGATTGGAGACAATATGAAAAAATTTTCTTTGGCCTTAATAAGTGCTTCTTTATTATTTGCTAGTGCATGTTCTTCTTCTGGAAGATCAGGAACAGGATCTCCTGATGAATACGGTGATGTTGAAGAAGGAAATATCCCTGGTGCATCTGCTGGTGGTAGTGAGCTTGCTGATATTAGTTTTGATTACGATTCTTCTGCTCTTTCAGGATCAGCAGAGTCTACCTTAAAGAAGAATGCTTCATGGTTGACTGCGCATTCATCTCAGAAAGTTGTAGTTGAAGGTCACTGTGATGAGAGAGGAACATCTGAATATAACTTAGCACTTGGTGAGAGAAGAGCTAAGTCAGTTGGTGACTATTTAAGAACTATGGGCGTATCAAGTTCACAAATGTCTACAATTAGTTATGGTGAAGAGCTACCACTTGATCCAGCTAAGAATGAAGCAGCATATGCTAAGAACAGAAGAGCTCACTTTTCAATGAAGAAGTAGTTTTAGCTCTTTTATCAAAAGGGGGCTTTATGCCCCTTTTTTTATGCTTAAAGTTAATTAGAATAGGTTATTCTTACCGCTATCCTCAGAACCTGCCTGATTTTTACCACTTGTTCTAAAATATTTTATGCAACTAGGCTTTGTAGGGTATTTTTCACAGAAAATGTCCATGTATGGTTTTTTCTTAGGCTGAACCCGTTTTGCACGACATCTTGCGGAATCGGGATGTTTTGAGCAATATTTAAACTTCTCTCTTTGTTGAAATCTTTTCATCTCTCTTTTGCGAACACATTTATCAGAATTTGGATTCTCATCACAGTATTGATTGGAATAGGATATATATTCTTTAGGCTTTCTCTTTAAGGATTGGCATCTTGCGTCATACTTATTCTTCTTGCAAAAGTTTGATAATTCCTTAATATCTTTATTCAATGACTTTTCTCTAGCATCACATTCCGGCGGAAATCCTAATGCTTTACAGTCTTGTTTTAGCTGTTTTAATTGCTCAGGATAACTTATTAGTGGGTTTACTGATAAGTTCAACCCTTGAGCACTTGCTAGGCTAGTGCAAAATAAAACGAGTATTGATAGTAATGCTTTCATTGTATACTTACCCTCTTCTTCCTCTTAGTAGCCCAGCCTATCTTCCCTTTGGACTGTTTAGGGGGACTTCGTTTGCCATACCTTAGAGCTCTACTATATTCGCTAAAGGCGTTTGCCGCCTCATTCTGCTTTGTTACCCTACTCTTAGGAGGTTGTATTATTGTACCGTCTGGACGATAAGAAACTTTTTCAACAACCTTTCCATCCACAAATTCTTTAGTTTCAGCTATTTCTCCGCTTCTATGGTATTCATGCCATGTTCCATGCTTTTTCCCAGAAACGTATTCGCCTTCTGTTTTCTTGTTCCCAGTACCATAAAATTGTGTGTACAGTCCTTCAAGTCTTGCTCCGTCATCTAGTACTTGTTTGCAGAATATTAATTTACTCTTAGGAGGTTTGTCTCCTACCCTCTCAGTGCCTGCAGGACATGCATGTACATATCTTTTTTTGATAACTCCGGGAGTTTTGTCTCTGTCGCACCATGCATAGCTTGAAAACAAGCAATTTATTATTGCGATAAATGTTAGGAAGCGCCCTAGTTTCATAGCCCTATTTGTCTCAGTTCTTAATAACTCTTGGTATAGTTATGCTGGTATTGGATAATGATGAAACTTAGCTTATAAATTTATGTTTATAATTCACCCAATATCTCCTTTAGCTTCCTCTAAGTTCTTGTAAAGATAGTGTTTTTTGCGGGGTTGGAACTTTTCACTACTTGTTTTTAAGCATAATTCATGAGAGATAAAGCAAACTGCGTCAATTTAAATTTAGGTAGATATCTATCGTGATAGCCCAAGAGGAAATAAAAGCGAATTCTCTTATAAAAATTCCTATAACTGCTTTTGTGGTATGTAAGAATGAAGAGCGGCATATCGCACAGTGTCTTGATAGTATTGATTTCTGTGAAGAAATTATTGTTATTGATTCTTTTTCAACGGACTCTACACCTGAAATTTGTAAGGGATATCCTAACGTTACATTTCTTCAACGTCCATGGCCTGGATATAGAGAGCAGAAAGAGTTTGCTGCTAGTATTTGTAAATTTAAGTGGGTTACCTTTTTAGATGCTGATGAGAGAATGACTGAGGAGTTGAAAGAGGAGATTATTAACTTGTTTAAGCCTGAGAGATTGGATTATCTAGAAAGTTATGATGGATTTTATGCTTGTAGGGTAATGTATTTTCTTGGGAAGTGGTGGAGAAAGGGCGGATGGTATCCCGATAATGTAATAAGATTATTTAAAACTTCTAAGACGAGGTGGCTTGGAGTGAATCCACATGAAGTTGTCACTGTTGATGGTCGAGTTGGTAAACTTAAGGGCGAGATAGAGCACTATAGTTATGATGACCTCCCAGATCAAGTTAAAAAGTTATCAAGTCATGCTTTAACAAGAGCGCAGGCAGATTTTAGACGAGGCAAGAATCCGATTACTTTAAAACTATTTTTTAATCCTTTATTAAGATTTTTTAAGTTCTATTTTATAAAACTTGGTTTTCTGGAAGGATTCCCTGGATTAGTTGTGGGGATACTTGACGCATATTATACATTTTTAAAATATGCTTATTTATGGGAGCTAAATAGGGTGAAGAAGTTAGAAGGAAAGTAAATGATAAATGTATCGAAGTTAAATTCCTATGTTGATTTATTTCAAGGAACTAAAGTTACTGTTCTTGGTGACATCATCGTTGATGAATATACTTGGGGGAGTGTTGATAGGGTTTCACCAGAAGCACCAATTGTTGTTGTCCAAGTTACAAATGAAAGTTTTAGACTTGGGGGAGCTGCTAACGTGGCGAATAACCTTGCACGGCTTGGGGCAGAGGTAACTCTTTGCGGAGTTGTAGGTGGCGACGAAACTGGGAAGATATGCGTAGAGATGTTAGCAAGTGAGGGCATTGATCCTATGGGGATCATCGTTGATAATAGTAGGCCAACAACAAAAAAGACAAGAATTATCGCTCATTCTCAGCAGGTAGTTAGAGTAGATAGAGAAGTATCAGATGAC
>JBILFC010000237.1:0-4788 GCA_044351785.1 Bdellovibrionota bacterium | reverse complement strand
ATTCCGTAAAAGGGGATACAGGGGGTAAAAATATAAAAGCCAATGTTTATGGATCATTTACTTCTCTTGACGGAATTTCAACAGCGACATTCTCTGAAGTTAACAAAGAAGATGATGCTTACGCTAACATCACAGTTGGATCAAAAGCTGAAGCGAATATAGATGATATAATAATTAGTCCAAGTATAAGATATACAAAAGCGCGTTCCAACTTGGATGGATTTGAATTTACAACGGGACCTACTGATGCACTCGACTATATTCAAAATAGAGAATCAGTTCAATCAAGTCTAAAAGTAGAGCGTGAAGGTGATACTTTTAGTCCTAGCCTCATACTTGGTTTAACTAATGATGCTTATGATGCGAACGATCCAATTACATCATTTAATAATTACGACTTTAGCTCGCGAACGATTACTACTCAGCTACAGAACATATTTACAATTTCTGAACAGGCGAATCTTCTTACCGGTTACTCTTATGAAAGAAATGACGGTAAAAACATTGGCGCTTTTGACAAATCACGCGATATAAACAGCGTTTTTACTAATCTAATACTAAAGCCAATTGATGGTAGCGATTTAGGAGCGGGGATAAGATATGATCACAACTCCTCATTCGGTGAAGCTGTTACATACAGAACAACCTTATCGCAAGCGATTGAACCCTTAAAATCCAGATTACATTCAAGTATTGGCACCGGATTTAGAGCACCAACCTTAAGTGATTTATACTTCCCAGGATTTTCTAATGAAAACCTAAAGGCAGAGAAAAGCACATCTTACGATTTGGGCATTGAAACAAAGATTGGATTTCTGACAACTGACTTAACAGCCTTCTATACAAGGTTTAAAGATTTAATTGCATTTAATACTGAAACCTTTCTACCAGAAAATCTTAAGCGGGCAGAAACCTATGGAGTAGAGGGTAGTATAAATATAGATATCTCTGATCATTTTCAACCTTCTCTTACATATACATACCTAGAATCAGAGGATAAGGACACTAATCAAGCACTAGCTAGAAGGGCAAGACATCAAGGAGGAGCGAGCATCAAATCAATTCCTCATGAAAAGGTACTCACAAGAATTGACACATTCTATATGGCTGACAGAATTGATTCTACTGGCTTGGATATGGATGACTATATAGTAGTCAATGCGAGCGCTCATTATGAATTGACAGATAATATTAAGCCTTTTATCAAGGCACAGAATATTCTTGATAATGACTACGAGGAAAATCCAGGGTACGGCACTTTCGGAGCTTTTTACTATGTCGGTATAGAGCTTAGGCTGTAGAAGCTAATCATTGAGTTTAAGTTAATAATTAGTGCTGACGAAATACTGCTAGACCTGATATACCTTGATATAGATATACTAATTGATGGGATATCACCCTCCATGCCCGATAAGGCTACTTATCGGGCATGGAGGGCTAGCAGTATAACCAGTTATAATTACACGAGATTTAATGCTTCCAGCAGTTGACGGACCACTAGAGATTATAAACTTATCACATGGCAGAACTCTATACCTCTTCGGTACAGCACATGTTAGTGAAAAAAGTGCGAACGACGTTAAAGCTTTGGTTGATGCAATAGCACCTAAACAGATAGCTATTGAACTTTGTCAGCAAAGATTTGAATCATTGCAGAATCCCGAACAGTGGAAGAACACAGATATATTTACTCTAATTAAATCGGGAAAATCATCCGTTCTCTTAGTCCAACTTATACTGGCATCTTATCAAAAACGTATTGCCGCTAAGCTCAAAGTTAAGCCAGGCGCAGAAATGCATATGGCTATAGAATGTGCTAATAAAAACAGTATTCCAATAAGCCTTATTGATAGAGATATAAAAATTACCCTTAGACGCGCTTGGGCACAAATTTCTATTCTAGACACATTTAAAATCATTCTTTCTAGCGTATTCAGTACGGATACAGATAAGGAAATTACTGAATCAGAAATAGAATCATTAAAAAATGAAGATGCACTTAGTAGCGCCTTAAAAGAATTCTCAGACCAACTACCAAAGTTAAAACATGCTCTGGTTGATGAAAGAGATATATATATGGCT
Source organism: Bdellovibrionota bacterium (assembly GCA_044351785.1). Classification (GTDB taxonomy): domain Bacteria; phylum Bdellovibrionota_C; class UBA2361; order SZUA-149; family DAOLCO01; genus JAIYCX01. The sequence continues at coordinate 2,706 of JBILFC010000237.1, read as the reverse complement.
TCGATGTTACAGGAATGTAAAGAAGTACTCTCTGTAAATACCAGTCATAATCCAGTAAATATCTTAGCGGTAGTTGGTGCAGGACATGTTCCCGGCATGACTAAGCTCCTTCGAGAAGCAAATAGTAAAACTATTGATCGTATCGCAATAAGTAAAATTCCTCCTCCAACCTTAACAACTAAATTTCTCATTTATGGATTACCTGCAATTCTTGCTATATTAACCGTATACATATTTATTGTATTTGATTATAAAACAGGCCTAGCAATGCTAGGAACTTGGTGTTTTACTACGGGTATTTGCGCAGCTATTGGCGCCACTCTGGCTTTAGCTCATCCCCTCTCTATTATTACAGCTGGAGTTATTGCTCCATTTGCAGCTCTTCATCCAGGGATTGCAACAGGCTGGGTATCCGGTCTTGTAGAAGCTTGGTTACGAAAACCTACTGTCAGTGACTTTGAAAATATTAGTGAAGAGCTAAGTACGCTGAAAGGTTTATGGAGTAACAGAGTAATGCGGACATTATTAGTAGTAGCGTTTTCTAATTTAGGATGTATGGTTGGAATGTGGTTCGGTTCTGCGCAACTTGCGGGGAAAATCCTTTAATTTATGGAACTAGATCAGTTACAATTAATAAACGACGATCCATACAGAGATAGAATTTTATTTGTTACATCTAATTATTCTAAGTCAGAAAGGTACTTTCAAGTCCTTATGCAGAAAGGTTATTGCATAGAACTTGCTGATCCTTATAAAGCTGATGAAAAAGTTCTTAATACCTATGATCTAGTTTGTCTTTTCTTAGACGAGACGGAACTAGTGGGTGATGTCTTAGTTAATCTCAAACGCAAATACTTAGCTCCCAGTATTCCCTGCATTGTGGTTCATGAAGGGGAAGTTCCAAGCTTATTTGAAGAAAGTCATCCCTCCATACAATTTTTGTCTTTTCAATCTGCTCCCTCTGAATTTATTGTTAAAGTTAGCCTGCAACTCAGACTGAGAAAGGCAAGATTTGAAGTTGTATCAGAACAAGTATCTATTTCGACTGAGAATGCCGCTCTTCGATCACTAATAGGACAGTTCGCTAGAGACATCGAGGAAGCAAAAGAGATTCACGATCGCCTACTCCCAAGATCCTTACCAATTCTTAAGTCAGCTTCTCTTAGCGCATTATACCTTCCCTTAGAAGCGGTTGGAGGTGATATTTATGATGTATGGGAGATAGATGAGGAACACGTTGGCCTTTTTGTAGCAGATGTTGAAGGTCACGGACTTCCTGCTGCATTTATCTGTGCTATGATTAAAATGCTAATAAGAATTGAAAAGAAGACCTCCTCATCAAAATTACTTTCATACTTAGATAAAGTTCTTGCGACTTATTTACCTGATACCAGATTTGCCACTGCTATTTCCCTTGTATACAATCAAGTTACAGGCTCTGTTAATATATCTCGTGCTGGACACACTCCACTGCTTTTATACAGAAAGTCGAAGAATTTAGTGGAAATTATAGAACCTAAAGGCCCTCCCCTCACCTTAGGTGCATTTATAGCATTTGAAGAAGTGATAACATCCTTAGAAAGTGGTGACCAGCTTCTTATCTACACTGATGGTTTAACAGAAGCTATGAATATGGCAGGTGAGTTACTAGGAGTTGAGAGATTAAGTAGGGAATTCGCTTCCCTGGCCGGTTCTTTAGGTATTACAGAGATACTTGGAGCGCTTCACAGCTTTCAAGAAAACTTCACTGATGGTAGAACTATCAAGGATGATTTGACAATACTAGGTCTTGAGCAAAAATGACAGATATCTTCTTAATTATTCACCCTATGTTTGCTAGTTTCCCGTTTGTGATTCTAGCGCTTGTATTTTTAACTGAGTTAGGCAGTTTCTTTACTGATACAACTCAGTGGAGAATTCACGCTTGCTTTCTTGTTTGTATTACTGCAGTGGTCAGTATTGTAAGCTATTATACTGGATACTATTCCGCTGAAATTGCCACCTCTGCGAGTGCAACCTTTAAGGTACCAGAACATTTAATTAGTCAGCATCAAGGGGCTGCTAAACTATTTTTATTATCAATGTTCCCTACTACTGTTTTTTGTCTCCTCCGATCTATTAAAGAAAGCGAATTTGTTCATTGGATTTATACACCTTGCTTAATATGTAGCCTTCTACTTTCAGGAGTTGCAAGCCATAGAGGAGGAATGCTAGTGTTTAAAGAAGGCGCTGGGGTGGTGAAGGATTATAGAGAGATAAAAATGTCTGAAGAAGATAATACTATGATTCAGCAGTTAGAAGATCCAAAGGACTCAACCTCGACTCCTCCTGAACCCACAGTGGCACCTTAGCAGAGTCATCTTTTAAAGCATAACGACTCATTACAAATAATAGGTCACTCAATCTGTTTACATATATAACAGTATAATTATTTAAATTTTCTACCTTATTCAAGCTAACAATAACTCTTTCTGATCTTCTACAAATAGTCCTAGCTTGATGTAGAAACGCTGAAAGAAAGGACCCTCCAGGTAGGATAAAGGAATTTAGTGGTGGAAGATCCTTATTTAGATAATCGCAAAGTTTCTCTAAATGATTAACATGTTTTTCAGCGGTAACCCACATTTTTGGGTATGTATAACCAGAGGGCGTAGCTAATTCAGCACCAATATCGAATAATTCCTGCTGAAGGTATTCTAATATATC
>JBILFC010000015.1:0-22782 GCA_044351785.1 Bdellovibrionota bacterium | reverse complement strand
ATCTATATATCTTTTCTCATCGATGTTATCTACGATCAGTGTTTCTCCTTTTTGACTTAAAAAATCTTTAGCCAGCATGTAAGAAAAGGAAAATATGTTTTCTCTCTTTACATCTAGTGACCTAATATAGCCATCAGGGTCAACTTGCATGTTGGCAAAACCTCTTTGAAGAGGAGTTGTCATAAGATCCATTAGGGAGCTCGGTTCCGTTATAACTTCTCCGGTGATATTATGTTCAGCATCATTAATACTGCTGATATCGTTTACTAGTATGGTATGAGGAAATGCAGAGAGTGCATTAGCGAAAGCTTCGTCTTCTTCACTTGGTTCTGCAAAGAGAAGATCGAATCCTACAGTTTTTACGCCAGCAGTTGCGAGACTATTTAATAATTTAGCATGTATTGATCTTGGCCATGGCCATTGAATATTAATTTCATCAAAGGATGTTTCATCAATTGCAACTATTATCACTTCATTTTTAGATTCCTTATGGCCTCTAAGTATAAAAGAATAATCATATGAAAAATTATCAAGGGATTCGCCAAAGAAATGTAGGAATATAGAGCTAAGTAGAATCCCTAAAAATACAATTGAAATCTTGCTATTGAGTCCTATAATTGCATTAATTCTCATACTAGAATGAGTAAGAAGCTTTTAGGACTGCTCCGAAATCCGGCCTTATCGCCTGCTCATCTCTAATTGCGGAGTAGTTAAAAGACTTATCAAAGATATTATTAAATAACATGGTTATAGCTCCTTGCCTTTTATCAAATTCATATCCAAGCCCAAGGTCCACTAGTAGAAAACTGTCACGTTCTTGTTCTTTAAATCCACTTGCTTCCTTTTGAATTCTGAAGTTAGCTCTACTTAAGGCAAAAAATCCAGAAGGATGAAAGTAATTCAGTTGAGAACCAAATTTACTTGTGTCGCTCTGAGGGAGAGGATCGATTTCTTTAAAATATTCCCATGCATAGTCTAGTGTGAGGGTAAATTGGTCATTTAAAATTTGGTATAAATATGCACCAACTTTTTCTTCATCCGCACCTGCTTTTGTAATATCTCTATATCTTTCTTCGGATACTTGATTAGTTGTTCTATCAAAAGCTAACCTAGAAGCGATAAAAGGATTATATAGATCAATCGATCTATTTTGATAATTTACACCAACATATGTTTCGGTACTTAGTTTTTGATCTATTCCAAGCCCCCAAAAGTCTTGCTTGCTTCCTTGAATACCATCAAAGACTTGGTTAAATCCTCCAACAAATGTTGGTTCAAGTGGACCAATATTCCCTCTGTCAGTACGATCTAGAGTTTTAGCATAGGCTCCTCTTAAAGAAGTAGAACTGGTAAGTTGATACAAGAATCCAAGTTTAGGATCTAGTGCGTCCTTTTTATAACCATCTTCTACGTATGGGGTATTAAGGGCATTGTCACTAAAATCTAGCCAAGTATAAGTTGCTCCTGCGTCAATATCTAGGGATTCTGTCAGATGCCAAGTGCTGTAAAGATAGGTTCTACTTGTGAGTTGATCATTGGTATTCTGACTATTAATTGGAAAGCCGGCTAGGGAACTTAATTCGGGAGTGCTTCCAGGGTTAGAAATAATTCCATTTTCTTTTCCGTTAATTGCGCTATATCTAAAACTTGTTCCCGTCACTATCGAGACTAAATTTTTATCAATAATAAATTGAGCATCTAGTTGCCCTAAGTTTTCTTTCCTTTTGAATCTTTCATCTATCAAACCATCAAATCTGAATGGATCTCTCGTAATAGGTTGGCCGTTGTTTGTTACGACAAGTGTATTTATTCTGTTTGAATTATTAGGGTCGTTTTCTTGTGTATCACCATAATTATAGAAAGCTTGGGTGATGAAGTGTGTGCTAGGAGAAATTCTCAAGTGATAACCACCTCTAAGAAGTGCGGATTCAAAATCTGTTTCTATGTCTTTATCTTCTTCATACTGATTTCTATTTACAAGTAGGTCACCTCTATCATTAGCGGTAAGAGCTGAGTCCCAGACTAGATTGCTATCGGTAGAAAGCTTATATTGCCCGAGGCTAAAAAGCTGCTGATTTCTTTCAAAATCATTATCCCTAAATCCGCCTCTGTAATCATAACTATAGCCAAAGTTCATTCCTAGATTTTCAGTATTCCTAATGTGCTCAACTCCACCGCCAGCACTTTTTAATACCGTATCACCTCTTCCCTCTAATACTGTCCTCTCAGTGGGAGCATCGAAGAGAGTGGTATATTCATTTAAAGAAGCTTCCCCGCCAACGGATAGATTGTTAGCATTAAAGGTAACGGGAGATAGTAGTCTACCTAAAAGATTTTCCGTTGTTTGAGCTCTGCTATTTAGGTGAGTTTCACTCAACAAAGTAGCTAGTAGATAATGAGATGAAAAGTTGGAGTAGTCTTTATGCAGTGACTTTACCGCTTCAACTCTTGCTAATTCTGTAAATCCAACTCTGCTATAAATTCTTCCGAGTCCATTTGTCCTCGTGGCTGCGTCATTATCTAGCATAAGGCTAGATCTATATACTGCCCTATTATCATTCTTTTCAATTGAAGATTGAATGTCTCTTAGAGCTGCAACAGGTTTATGCTCTACTAGGTTTAAATAAGACCTGTATAGGTAAGGAGTAGGATCTTCGGGGTCCAGCTCCATTGCTCTATTAAACTCCTTGTTGGCATTCTTACCACTAGCTTCTTCAAAGTATGCTTTACCAAGATAACTTCTGTAAATTGCTACAGTTGGTTCAAGTTGTACTGCGTATTCAAGCTCTGTTCGACCTTTGATTAAGTCGCCTTGGCTTATATAAGCTAAACCTAGGCCCAAGTGAGGTAGGGCACTTGATTGATCAAGTTCAATTGCCTTAGAAAATGAATTGACTGCTTTATTTGACTCTTTCTGAGTAAGATATGAGAATCCTAAAACTGCTTGACCGTAAGAGCTTTTAATATCTTTATCTTCACCTAGTAAAGCTAGTGCTTCATCACGCTCGCCGAAAGCTAGATGGATTTCAGCTAGTCTAGCCTTTGCTAATTCATTTTTAGGATTGATGGTGAGAATAGACTTTAATTTTTCTTTAGCTGACTCTAGATTATGATCTGCTTGATCTAAATAAGATGAAACTAAAAGAAGGGCTTCATCTTTGTCATTTTCTTCTAAACTTGCATTTATAAGTTTAGCGGCTTTATCTTTATGATTTTGGGCAAGGAGTATAATAGCTTTTTGAGAAGCTAAAAGTGATTTGACTTTACTTTGCTCTTGTCCAGAACTTTCAATCTGAGTATGAATTTTTTCTGCTCCAAGTACATCTCCTAAGCTAAGCTTTAAAGCTGAGATGTAAGTAAGGATGGCAAGATTGGTTGTATTAGAGATTGGCGTGATTTCTCCTAGGGCTTTTGTATATTTACCTTCTTTATAGAAGTTTAGTGAATTTTTAAGAGCTTCTTTTTCTGATTTATCTGTTAGGTTAGAGTAGGTATGATTAATTTGGCTAGCATCTAATGTCGGCGGATAATAAAGTGCCCATTCGACTGATCCCTCTAGATCAAGATTTATTGATTTAACAGGAGCCTTGCCACTTTCAGTGATAGCTGCCTCTCCTTTTTTAACAGCAAGACTTCCAGCTTGATTTTCTAAGAACACTTCTCCATCAAGTACGGATAATTTAGTCTGTTTATCTGTAACTTCAATTGTAAATTCAGTTCCTCTAACAGAAGCACTCACGTGAGGAGTGTTAATTTTAGGAAATGATTGCGCTTTTCTACTTAAGAAATGAGTAATACCACTCAGTACTGATACTGGCTGTGCGGACTCTTTGCTTGTTTGATCTGTAAAAGTTATACTTGCCTTAGGGCTTAATCGGATTAAAAATCCATCTCGGAATTTTATTCCAGCTCTACTGTTATCTAAGGTTCTAACTTTATCATTTTGATTAAAAGTTTTTCCGGTGTTAACGTTAATCCATTCATCTTTATTGTTGAATGATCCTTCAACATACCCCTCTGCTGAGTAAAGGGTCGCAAGGTCTTCCGCCTGAGCTGAGCTAATGAAGAGGAAAAAGAAAGGATAGAAAAAATATTTTTTTAACATGTTTCAAAAATTGAGGGCTAACCTATTTAGTCATTGCCTTAACTATTACTTTAATTTTTATAATCCAGCATTAATAATCAAGATGGAATTACAGACTAATTTCCAATAAATATTGTATTGGCTTAATAGTTCTTAGATGGCATTAGTCTCAGGAATGATTTTTACTTTAATATGTGAGTATAGTTAACGCACTAAATTTATATGCTTCGCCCTAATATTTTAATTCTTTTGACAATTCCTCTACTTTTCGCCCTAATAACCTTTAATATTGGCTGTAAGGGGATTACGGGTTCTGGTGTATCTGAATCTGCTAGATATGAATCTGGATTTAGAAGTCTAAGATTGGGTCAAATAACTACTGCTAATAATAGAGTTGCTACCACTATCGCAATTGATAACAAAGAATCTATTCTTATATTAGAGCCAGCTCCAGGATCACCAAGTCTTACTGAAGTATTATATCAAACTCCGGATAGTCAAACTGTTCAAATCCTCGTAGGTCCTGATTCATTGCCAGAGGAAGCAAGAACCGCAGATAGTCTTGTGAAGTTTTCTAACTATACTGATAACTCGGTGACTGTAAATTTAACAAGTGGTGGAGTAGAGCTTCCTCAGCAGACAGTTCCTTTAAATGACGAAATTTTTGGATTTTATGATATTGCGCGGGTTTATCATATTAGTCCTAAAGCACTTAGCACTGCTGATTTTGAGCGCATTTTTAAAATAGGAACAATAGCAGTAAGAGTTTTTGGCTGTAGTTCCAGATCTTTGGTCTCCTCTGGGGATTCTACCAGTCCGTTTGGAAGTTTAACTGATACTGCCTGTTCATCTGTGCTTGCAACTACTATGTTGAATGTTGCAAAGGTAGGGGATTTCGAAGATAGGTTGGTAGAAAATTATGAAGGTGCTCCAGTTTCATGTTCATATGATGGGGGAGATTTTCAAGATGCTCAACTTTGTTTAAGTGACTCTGAAGAGGAAGTAGTCTTAGATTCTATAGTTAGTGATCCAGAAATCGATGATGTACTTGATGCGAACTTCGATCCAGAGACAGGAGAAATTATACCTGAAACTCCAGAACCTACTCCTGAAGCTACGCCAGAAGATTCACCAACTAATTCTGATGGCGAAGCTAGCCCCAGTCCAAGTCCATCACCAGATAGTAGTGTTCCACCAATACCTGATGCACCAGTTCCTGGTGAACCTGAGGTGGAGTGATAATTTTATTTATAATTTAAAGATTTTTTATGCCAACCTTATTTGATCCAATAGTTGCTGGAGATTTTCATCTATCTAATAGAGTTATTATGTCGCCTCTTACAAGGTGTCGTTCAGGATCAGGGCGTGTGCCAACTGAATTGATGGCTGAATATTATAGACAGCGCTCTAGCGCTGGTTTAATTATAACTGAAGCTACTTCTGTTAGCCCTAAGGGAGTTGGTTATCCAGATACTCCTAGCATCTGGTCTAGTGAGCAGGTAGAGGGTTGGAGGAAAGTTACTACGGCCGTTCATAATGAAGGCGGAAAAATTGTTCTTCAGTTGTGGCATGTAGGAAGAGTTTCTGACCCAGTTTATTTAGATGGAGAATTGCCAGTAGCACCTAGTGCTATTGCGCCTAAAGGGCATGTGAGTTTAGTTCGGCCAGAGAAAAACTTTGAAGTACCTAGAGCTTTAGAATTAAGTGAGATTCCTGAAATTGTTGAAGCGTATAGAGTGGGTGCTAAGAATGCTTTGGAAGCCGGATTTGATGGAGTTGAAATTCATGGTGCTAATGGATATTTACTAGATCAATTTCTTCAAGATAGCACAAATAAGAGAACTGATCAGTATGGGGGTCAGGTAGAAAATAGAGCGAGACTGATGCTTGAAGTCACAGATGCGGTAATTTCTGTCTGGGGCGCATCTAAAGTAGGAATGCATCTAGCTCCAAGATGCGATGCACATGATATGGGAGATAGCGATCCATTAAGTACCTTTACCTATGTAGCGAAAGAACTTAGTAAAAGAAAAGTTGCTTTTATCTGCGCAAGAGAATCATTGGGAGAGAATAGAATAGGCCCAGAAATTAAGAAAGCATTTGGTGGTGTGTATATTGTAAATGAACAATTTGATCTAGAAAGATCAAATCAAGTTTTAAACTCAGGTGAAGCGGATGCTGTGGCATTTGGTAAATTGTTTATTGCAAATCCAGACCTACCAAGGCGCTTAAAAGAGAATCTTCCCTTTAATGAACAAAAACCTCATTTGTTCTATGGGGGAGGCGTTGAGGGGTATACGGATTATCCTTACTTTAAGGGATAGAAGGTGAGATATTTAAGAATTTATATTACGCTAATTTTCTGTTTCAATTCTTTTTGTATAGTAGACGCGCAGACCAAAAAAGATGATCTTGGTGATTTTAACGTTAGGTTATATTCTGAGTTAAAGAGTTCTGATGGCAATATTGTCATTTCTCCTTTTAGTATATCATCTGCCCTTCTCATGGCTTATGTGGGCTCAAATAATGTTACAAAAAGTGAATTTGAAAATACGCTTGGTGTAACAGATTCATACCTAAAAGTTGCTAAGAAAAATTACGAAGATTTAAACGATCTTGATTCTGAGGTTCAGCTAGTCGTAGCTAATTCCTTTTTTGCTGATAAGGCATATAAATTTAAATCTTCTTATGAGGATGATCTTGATAAGTATTTTAAGGTAGAACCATTTACAGTAGATTTTAAGAATGAGCCTGAGTCGGCTAGAAAAGAAATTAATTCTTGGGTTGAGGATAGAACCGATGAATTAATAAAAGATCTTATTCCCAGTGGGACTCTAAATAGTCTTACTAGGAGCGTTCTAGTAAATGCAATTTATTTTAACGGGGAATGGCAGAATAAATTTAAGAAGAGAGCAACGCTAAATGAAGATTTTATTAAATTAGATGGAACAAGAATCTCCACGCCTTTTCTTCGTTCTACCTTCGAGACATTTTATTATGAGGATTATGCAATTCAAGCTCTAACACTGCCTTATGAGGGCGAGCGCTTTTCTATGATAATTCTTCTACCTAAGAATACTACAAAAGAAGGACTTACAAGCGTAGAAGACTCATTTGACGAGAGTTTAATTTTAAAGATAATAAATGAATCTAAATTTGATGAAGTTCAGATAAGTATTCCTAAGTTTAAGGCGGAATACCAAGTTTTGTTAGGAGAAAAACTTTTTAAACTTGGCCTTAAGTCCGCCTTTAGTGAAGAGAATGCGGATTTTTCTAGAATGAGTAAGGAAAAGAGACTTCACATCTCTGAAGTAATTCATAAAGCTTTTATAGAAGTAGAAGAAGAAGGAACCAAAGCTGCTGCTGCAACGGCAGTAATAATGGTGGGTCGTTCAATGTCTAGTATGCCAGAACAACTAAAAGTCTTTAAAGCTAACCATCCGTTTTTATATTTAATTAGAGATAGTAAGACGGGGCTAGTGCTGTTTATGGGGAGGCAAAGTGAATTTTAGAATAATTCCTTTAGGGCTTTTATCCAATGTAGGGCTTGGGTGCCTCCTATTTTTTTGTCAATTTTATCGCTGGAGATAATCCATCTATCAGCTTTAGGGTCAAGGTCCTTCCCTAAGGACTCAAGAGCCTTGGCATCAAGTTCATTTATATTATCTTTTGATTTAATTTCTATTAATAATTTATTACTACCTGGCCGATCGACAATAAGATCTATTTCTACGCCATCTTTAGACTTAAAGTATGAAATTTCCCACCCCAGTCTTTTATAAGAAATATTTTTTACAAACTCTAGAATAATAAAATGCTCAAAAGCGTCTCCCCAAGCAGAAGTTTGTGGTTCTAGGCCGGTAAAGATCGTCCTATCAAGCGCTCGTTTTATACCTGGGTCAATAAAGTAAAATTTGGGAGAGAGAATTTGAGCTTTCCTTACAGAGGAGTGAAACGCAGGAAGAAAAAATCCTAGTAGCGTATCTTCAAGAATTTCAAAATAGTTTGCTACCGTATTATCATTGACCCCTACATCTCTAGCGATTGAAAGCTTGTTCAATATTTTACCATTCATTTGGCTAGCGATAGATAAGAACTTTCTAAAAGGAGCAATATTTCTAACCCATCTTTCTTCTTGTATTTCTTTCTGAAGATAAGTTCCTGAGTATGCACTAAGATATTCTCTTGTTGATTCCATGTCCTTTGCAAAATAGGCATCTGGCAAGCCTCCTCGCTCTAAGAATTTCTTTAATTCAAACTCATTCGCTAGTTCTGTAGAAGAGAATGGATAAAGATTGTAGATCCACGCCCTTCCCGCGAGTAAGTTAGTTCCTTTTTGTTTAAGCCTTCTACTGCTCGAACCAGTAAGTACGAATAATCTTTTATCTTTTTGAATTCTCGAATGAATTATGTCTAGAAGTTCAGGTATTTTCTGAATCTCATCAATTACTACTCGTTTAACTTTATTTTCATCAGAGTCTATAAGTGATTTAAAGTTAGATTTATCTAAGATGAAATTATCAAATGTATCTGGATCAAGGAGATCAATGAAGAGGGTGTCCTTCTTGCTGTAGTACCTGTCCAATGAAGTAGTTTTACCTACTCCCCTTGGACCAAACAGGAAAAAACTATTAGATTCAGGATAGTTGAGAGTTCTCGTAATCATGATACGAATAATACCGCGTTTTTCGTATTACTGTCAAGAGATAGTTAATAGCTTGGTTTTATTATGTTTATTAGCTAGTTTCCTGAGATGTAATTGAATTCAATGCCTTCTTAAGTTCATTAACATTAACTTCAACTCTCATCTTAATAGTCTCTTTAGTAACTTGTCTTTCAGAGATATCATTGAGCCAGGCATGCATCAGCTTAACCTTATAAAATCTTCTTAAGCCTTCACCTAGATAATCTTCTGCCTTATGTTGATCTAGTTCCGTAGGGTATATTAGACCTATAGCTTTAGTTACTTCTTCTTTATCTAAGATTTCATTTGCCTGACCATCAAAGTAAAGACACCTTCTATTATTATCTCCACGCTTTCTTGCGGAATCATAGAGAGTGCAAAATACTTTTGGATTCTCATTTATGTTTAAAGAATGCTGCGCTTCCTTCCAAGAGCTCCAGTAGAAATTTAATTCACTATCTGCCACTGCATATACCGGAGTATTCCAAGGGCTACCGGCCTTACTCGTAGTCGCGATGTTTAGGTATTCAATCTTTTGAATTAGTTCTTTAGCTCTAAGTTCTAGTTCCATATGCAATCTTAGTTTTTCATTGATTTGATGCGAAACACTTTTTTTGTAAAGATTTAGGGTCCTTGGTGTGATTTAGGTTAAAGATCACCTATAAATACACCCATAAACACCCAAAAGAGGCCTATTTAAATAAGCTCCTCGAATATTATCTTTAACTTCTTTTTTAAAGCAACTCTATCTTTCTCTGCTAAATCCCCTAACGTTCTTATAACTATGTTTGAGTCTACGGTGACCATTTTATCAAGCCTAATAATAGACGGCTTAGGAAGGCCGGCGGTCTCTAGATCTTTAACTTTAATATCGTTAGGAAAATCAAGTCCACTTAAATTGCTTGTGATCATTGCAAGTATTAAGTGCGCTGGCAGGCCTTTAGGGTCAGACTTTGATAAGACCACACATGGTCTTTTTTTAGATAATGTTAGATCTGAGAATGGAAAGGGTACGAGTACAACACTTCCAGCTTTGAATGCACTACTTTGCCTAGAGGTCATTATAGATCTCATCCTCTTTATTATCCCAATCCTTAAAAGCTTCCTCCGCTACCCTAGAGACAAGTAAGTTCTCTAAACGATTTCCAAAGTAAGCTTTTAAAGCTTCGACTAAAATACCCTTTTGTGGAATTCTTTTTCTGCTTGATTCCAGCCTTAAAAGCTCCACTAGATCTGGATGGTCAGACAAGTCAAATGATAACTTATTGGATTTCATAGATTTTTCTTTCTGTGGATTTCAGTATAAAACTAGTTTACCATAAAACTAGTTTTATGGAAAGCTTTATCTTTGAGACGTTAATATGTTCTATCTTCCTTGTATGGTTATTCATAAAAGTTCCCTACCAATAAGGAAGATAGTAATCTTCTCTAAATTAATTATTAGCTAAACTAAAGAACATCATGAAAGCAGTAGGCGTTAAAAAGTCACTTCCAGTTACGGATAAGAATTGTTTTGTAGAGTTTGAAGCAGAGATAGTGAGTCCTAAGGGTCATGATATTTTAGTGGAAGTAGGTGCGATTGCGGTAAATCCTGTAGACTATAAAAGAAGATTAATGAGTGCGGTTGATAAGACTCTTGATGCGCCTGCAATTTTAGGTTGGGATGCTGTGGGTGTTGTAAGGGAGGTGGGGGAGAAAGTTAGTTTATTTAAGGCAGGCGACGAAGTGTTCTATGCAGGTGATATTACACGCCCTGGTTGTAATGCAGAATTTCAGTTGGTAGATGAAAGGATAGTAGGAAAGAAACCTAAGAGCTTAAATCTTGAAGAATCGGCTTCAATGCCTTTAACTTCCCTTACAGCCTGGGAAGGCTTATTCGATAGAATGAGGATCAGTAAGGAAAAAGACTTTGGTAAAAGTATATTAATTATCGGTGGAGCAGGCGGGGTAGGATCTATTGCTATTCAATTAGCAAAATATGTTGGCCTTACAGTAATAGCTACTGCTTCGAGAGAAGAGAGTATTAATTGGTGTAAGGAGCTGGGTGCTGATTTTGTTGTAGATCACCGAGATCTTGTTAGTGAGGTAAGGAAATGTAACTTTAAAGAGGTAGATTATATCTTTGACCTAGTAGACATTAATTCTTATTGGAATGCAGTGGTAGAGCTAATTAAACCTCAAGGACATATAACCTCCATTACAGGATCAAATGAACCATTGGCTCTCAATGCATTAAAGACCAAAAGTGCAAGCTTCTCTTGGGAGTTGATGTACACAAGATCTATGTTTCAGACAGAAAATCAGATAGAACAACATAAAATCTTAAATCAGATTTCAGAACTTCTAGATAGTAAGATTCTACGTTGTACCCTTAAGAATACATTATATGGACTTAGCGCAGAGAATTTAAGACTCGCTCATGAGATGCTAGAAAGTGGGAAGACTATTGGGAAGATCGCGGTGAGATTATCAGTTGTATGCATATAAAATTATTAATAAGGATAGTTGTTTATATAGTAGTCGTTGTGTTCACGTCCTTTTTAGCTGATGTGTCTTTTGCAAAAAGAGAACAGCCAAAAGGAATTAAGCCAATAGTACATAATGGATACATATATACCTTAGTGACTTTCAAGGTTAGAGGTAAGTTTGGACAAGTGGAATTTAATTGCAAGTTGGAAGCTTCGTTAGATAAAAAAGTTGTGTATGAGAAATTAGTTTACTCTTATGCTATAAAAGCAGATTTAGAAGAAGATGTACAAGAAATATATCCAACTAAATTTTCTTATGAACCTAGTAAGATGCCTCCCTATGGCCCTAAATGGTTTAATGTTGAGCGGGAGGATGGAAAAGCCTTTAAAGTGTTGGTGAATAAATAGAAGGAATTTCTACGGTCTTTAGAAGGATGCTGATTTTCAAAACTTCTTCGCAGGATCTTTAACTCCATCCCCTGAATTATAAATTTGAGATTCGCCTTTCGCTATCGATAAACTTTTCCAATTTTTATCTTGTATGAGCTTTGCAATATAAACAATTTACCCACTCCCCATCCCTATCTCGCCACTCCTTTTCACCATCTTCAGTAAGAAAGTTAGTCCACCTACTAAGCATGTTTCCGGATAAATGCTTAATAATTATGGCAATACTGTTCGACACGTCATTAGGCTGATAATGAAAACTTTCTGTATCCAAATCTACAAAAGCCCTGTCGCCTAAATCTTTATAAAATTTTAAGCGTTTTATTGTTGTGTTAAGGTATTCTTGAGCAATACTATCCATATGAATTATCCTTTAAATATAAAAACGATTATATTAAGCATATCTTTTATTATCTTAAGTAGGCAACGCCTTTATGAATTTAAAATCGATATTTATAGTCCTTATAATTTCTCCTTCAATATGCCTCTCAGAAGAAAAAGCCTTATCTGGAAAAGCAGATGCTGAAAGAGACTTTAAGAAATCCGGTTTAAAGATTGCTTCATATGGTGGGGAACTGTGTTATTCTGGTTATGGGCTTAGTAAAGAGGAAAAGAAAATTTTAAAAGAGAAGAATCCAAAATCTGGTCCCAAATATTGTAGCTGTGACCAAATTGGATTTCCAAAGAATGTAGATAAGTATGTTACAGAATATAATATAAAGATGTTGGAGTTTGCTAAAGAGAAATAACGTAATCTTGGTTAAGACTATTAGTGCTTATTTTTTGGTTTTGGCAAAAAAGGATAAACCATATGCGCAAAGAAATTTTGTGGTAAATTTTCCTTCACCCCGAATTGTTCTGGTTCGTTTGGTGGGCATTTGTAGGTCTTAAAAAGAATGTCCATAAGAGGGGATAGGTTAGCATAGTTTCCTGCCCTTCTATCTAAGTCGTGATGCCAGTGATGAAGCTCTGGAGCACCTATTAATGCCTTAAGTGGCCCTATCGGAAATCTTATATTGGAGTGAATATATATCGCCCAAATGCCCCTAAAGATGACAATAGTAGCCACGCCTCTAAGATCAAAATCAAAGATCATTGCTGGTAGGTTAATTAAGCCCACTGTATAAATTGTATCTAAAGGATGCTCTCTAAATGCTGCCAGCCAATCTAGGTGTTCTGCTGTGTGATGAATTTTATGAAATCGCCATAGAAAATCATACTTATGTTGCAATCTATGCCCCCAGTATATCAACAAATCACTTAGTACGAAGATTTCTATAGTTTGAAAAACAATAGACTGATTCTTAAAGATATTTCTTGTCTCACTTAAAAATGAAAAATTTATAAATGATTCAAAATAAGACATTATAAAAAGTGTCGCAGAGCCCCAGAAAAAATATTGAAAAATAAAGTGACTTAAGTCAACTAAGAAGTGAGGCCTGAAAAATGGCTGATTCCCTTTAGCCGGGAAAGTTCTTTCCATTGGTAAAAAGAGAACTACTAAAATAAGTAAGCTAAGTAAGAATCCAAATATAGAGAAGAAATAAATCACTTCTTTTCTGTCTTCATTAATTCTTCTTTGCGCTTTATTAAGGATCTCAGGTAGTCTCCATCACTGAAAGGTAGCATTGATTTAGATGAATTAATTCGAAATTCTTCTTTTTTAATTTTATCTTCAACAGACTTTAATTCTTCTTCTGAATTCTCAGCGGTAGGATCGCCCTCTTTTTTGATTTTGTCTTCTAAGGTCTTGTTATCGGGGGCTGAAGTGTCTTTATCTTCAGCTTCTAAGGAGGATCGAAAAATGACAAAAGAAATTAGGAGTGTAAAGAATAGAATTGGGACGAATACTTTGCGTAACATAATATCTCCAATAAGATGATTGTGATTAGTTTATTTTTTTTGAGAACTAGTAAATAATAAGCTTAATACCTCAACAGCGGAGGGTCTGCCATTACAAAAATAGTTACCTTTTGATTTGTGAACCGTTAAGAATAATTGCACAAAATACATGCAAAGAAGAATAACGCATAATCGTTTAAGTAAATTGTTTTTATAGAAAATATAGAGAACATAAAAAAATGTTGAAATAGCAAGAATACTAAATATAATAATACTAGAAAGGCTAATGAAATCTAAAGTTTCGGGGCTTAGGTTATATGTAGCAGTAGCTATTAACATTAGTGGGCCGTGTATTAACTTATAGATTAGCGATGCGTTACTAATCCTTTCTGGGTTATAGCCCTCACATGCATATGTTGCGTTTTCAGTTAGAAGGACAATTATTGAAGCTAATGTAAATTTGATGATTTTAAGCATAGTCCTCCGTATCTACTTCTATTGATTGGTGTTCTCTGTCAGCTCAACCGCCTTTCCACCTCTTATAGTCTTAAGAATAAAATTAGTCACCTCTAAATCCCCATTAGAATCAAAGGGTAGTTTCCCCTGTCCAGTTTCATGAGAGTTATTATCCAAGTAGCTCTTAAACAACCCTTGATCATTGTTTGTGTTTAAAATCATGTCAGTTATTATCTTGAAAGCATTGTATGCAGTCAGGAGTAAGAACTCTTGCTCCGGCCCTGTGGGGAATCTTTCGTGATATTTGTTAAGAAAGTTTTGATAAGTTTCAGTGGGGTTTGTAACGCTAGGTAGATCAAAGTAGATAATTCCATTTTGTGAGGTTTTTAGATTTGTGAGTGATGATTTTTCACCTGGATTATAGTAGGCAAATAATTGCTCTTTGATGCCGAGTTGTCTAATTTGCTTAACGATATTTTGGTAACTTGTTGGACTTGCCATCCCCAAGTAGTATGCATCTGGCTTTAATATTTTAGCTTTTAGAATAACTGTCCTGTAGTTAGTTTCATCTGGGGAGAATTCTTCTGAAAGAATGACTTTTTCATTTATAAGTGATTCAAGCTCTTTCTTTACAGACACTGTAAATGAATTAGATTCAGTGAATATAGAAATCTTGTTAAGATTATGCTTATCTGCATAATCAGCTACTAGTTTTGCTCCCTGAGCTAGATCAGGATAAGTCCGGTAGACCTTAGCACCAGCATTCTTAATCAAAGGATTACCAGAAGCTACTCCGATAAGTAACACGCTTTGTTGTTCAGTTATTGGGGCAAGTTGAAGTACCTCGCCACTACAACCAGCAATAATAGCTCTAACTTTTTTGGTTTCAATTAAGTATTTGCCAGCTGTAGTTGCTTCAGGTCCAACCCCACACTTTCCATCTTCAAGAATGAAATTGAATTTGAAGCCACTAACTTCCATATCTTGAAAGATGCTTGCTACGCGCTTAGCTTCCACTCCATATACGGCAGTATTGCCAGTTAAGGGAATGATAACTCCTATTGGAATTTCTTTTGTCTCTTCTGCGTGAATGTTTTGAATCGAAAGTAGTAGGATCGATATAACATGCCAGATTAAATGAAATTTCATGAGGATTACTAGTTCACATTTGCTAATTATTTAATACTTAAAGTTTAGTCAGATGTTAAGAAATGTCAAAGCATTTTAGGCCACATTGTAATTTACTTTGATGTAGAGTTAGGCTAGATTCTTGGAGTGGCATTTGAAATGGTTTGGTCTTTTGAGGGGGAGGTTAGGCATGAAGGAGTTTATCGAATATATGCTCGTTACGAGTACTGCCGGGCTACTCTTGTTAACTTTGGTTGCTTGGGTAAATGTACTATTTAAGCTGTTTCCTTCGGTAGAAGGAATAGTACGGAGATTTGATTTAAGTTCCGAGACAAGGGTCGGCGAAGAGGATATGTGGACGGCTTTGAAAGATGCTCGAACGGTTACGTCGTGGTTGCTTTGTAGTGTAGCGATCCTTTTCCTGTTCGAGGCTTTCTTACGTTAGGTTATAAATAATGAATCTGCTGCAGATGGCCAGCTCTTCTGAGCTGGCTTTTTATATTAATCTACTTCATCTCTCCCTTTATTTCTCTTATCTCCACTGGGATCTCATAAGAGTTACTATCATTTAATTTATACTCACCTGATAGACCAGTAATCGAGGTGGTATTTTTTATGAATTCCTTTATGTTTTCAGCTTTCAGAGAATTTATCATAAGTTTCCCAGCATCGTAGCCATAAAGACCTTCAGAGATAGGAGACTTGCTATATTTACTAACATATCTCTCACTATAGGATTTCAAACTTTCACTTTTTGGTCCTGGGAATAAGGCACCTTCAAGAGCACCTTCAGCAGTTTTAATTTCAGATGGATTAAACATAGGAGGACCACCGTAAAATTGTCCTTTAAAACCCTGATTTCTAAGTTGCTTAGCGAACATACTATTGTGAGGAGGTAAGGTTAATAGGAGTATTGCTTCTGGCTTTTTCACTCTAAGCTTTGTAACAATAGATGAAATATTTTGTTCACCAGGTGTTACTTCTTCATTGTTTAGAACTTCTCCTTTAAATTCTTTGAGAATACCATCTCTAATATGTAACAGAGCATCTTGAGTATTCGTTATAAGGGAAATCTTATTTTGATTTCTTTTAGCTAGTTCATTAACATAAAGTTGTGATTGGCCATTTGCGGATAAGAATATACTTCTAACATTCTGTTTACCTCTTCCAATTGTAGAAAGTGCTGTGATTGCTAACATTGGTACTTCTTTCTTTTCAGCAATTTCTGAAACAGCATTAGATGTACTACCTCCAAAGGTTATAACAGCATCTACTTTTTCAATTTCTATTAACTTCCACATTGCGTTAACAGAGTTCTTCGGTTGAAATTGATCATCTTCATAGATCACTTTAACCTTACCTTCCGGGTCAAAGTCCTCTCTACTAAGTTCGATGTTATTCTTAATGCTCTCACCAACTTCGGCTACAGGACCACTCAAAGGTAGTATTATACCAAGCTTTCTTTGATCAGCCATTAAGTTACTTAGGCAGATTGAACTTAGTAAGATTTGTGCATAGATAAATGATTTTAGGTACTTAGTTGCTTTCATGTGACTCCAGACTGTGTTTAGTAGGTGGAGGATAGCAGAATATTTCATGACAAGTAAAGTAGTTAATGCTATTTTGTTGTCATAAATACATGACAATATGGAAAGTAAAAACTTTAAAGAATTAGAAGCTACCTTAGAAGACTTTGGATTTTCAAAAACTCAAAGTTCTGTTTATCTGAACCTTCTCTCACTAGGCCCTACTACCGCAGGACCAATAGTTAGAAAAACAAAACTTCATAGGCAACTTGTTTACTCTGCTCTTGAATACCTAGAGAGTGAAAAATTTGTATCTGTCGTAGTCAAGAATAATAGAAAAGTATTCGCACCTACTAGACCAGAGTATTTAGTTGAAAAAGAAAAAGAGCGTATGAAGAGGATGCAGTTATCTATTCCTCTTCTTCAATCCCTTGTTCCAAAAGCCAATTCACAGTTTAATGTTGATGTAATGAGGGGTAAGGAAGAATTTAAAAGAAAGTTATTTGCACTAGTTGATTCTGCTGCAAGAACGGATAAGATCATAAGGGTGATTGGGGATGTGCGGGATGTTGATGTGTATGAGGCAATTGGGTCTTCATATAATGAGTATAAACAATACGCGAAAGAGAAAAAGGTAAGAAAGCGCCTAATTGCACCTAAGAGTTCTGTTACCTCTCTTTATAAAGAAAGATTTCTAAAGGAAGTGGGATCGGAACTAAGAATTTCTGAGTTAGCATCCATGCCGACTGCAACTGCTGTAACTTCAGAAGTCGTAGTCTTTGATATTTTCTCAGATGAAGTAACAAGTATTATGATCTGGAATCAGACAATAGCTAAGAGCTTTAAGAATCACTTTGATACGCTTTGGAAGGCGGCGGAGAGGTATAAATAGAGAACTTAAGTTATTAGAATCTTGAGTAAATAAATTTAAAAAGCAATTTAAATGCGAGGGAGATCAAAATGTTTATGTCCTAAAGGTTTTATAGAAAGGAGGCCAGGACATGTGGAGCTTTAGTGTTAACATCCACCAAGGAACGTTCAGCACTAGTAACAAAATCTCTGATATCAGGAGATATGTTAAGAGGATTCGGAAGGCGGACTATAGCGTAGATGCAATCGGAATTCGTCCTCTGATATGGTCCTTAGATGAGTGCTGGGTCGAACATAAAAAGATGTGGGATATGGCTGAAAATGGGCACCTTAGCAAGGAAGAACTGCTTGCTAAGTTGAGGAAGGACCGTAAGGTTTTCTACAAAAGCCGGGGTGAATGCAGACGAGTGATGCGAAAATTCGTTGCAACAGCCCGTCAGGTTGTAAGGGAGGTCTATGGACTCTGAGAGTCGCCAGTCCGGCGGCTCTTTTTTACTTGATTACCATAACTAAATGTATTCTACTGCCCTGATGAATTTAAATTTGAAGGCGGAAATTTTTCTATGTGTAAAGTTCTAATCTTTCTATTCGTTTTCATTTGCAATTTACAATTATCGTTTGCAGATACTAGTAAAATTAAAGTAGGAGCAATTCTTCCTCTTAGTGGTACAGCAATAGAATTCGGTCAGGGTATTAAGAATGGCATACTTTTAGGAATTAAGGATAGGGGCTTAGATGATAAAGTACAGGTCATCTTTGAAGATGATGTCCTGCAGGCTTCTAAGTCTGTTAATGCTGCTTCTAAATTAATTGATATAGATAAGGTACATGCTTTAATCACCTTTGGTGGGAGTACCTCAAAGGCTGTAACTGAAATTGCAGAAAAAAGAAATATGCCTACTATAGCGATAACCGGCCTCGCGTCTATTGGAAGGAAAAAGAAATTTATTCATAACATCTTTTTATCATCTAATGGTCAGGCTCAAGCATTCTCTAAATGGGTTGTAGATAACAATTTTAATAAAGTTTCAGTATATACGACTATTACTGACTCCATGCTGTTTGTAAGAAATGAATTTTTAAAATTACAATCAGATAAGGTAATTTCTTCTGAAGAAGTTTTACCAGATGAAACCAATTTTCGATCACTCATCACGAAAAATAGAAGTAAAAAATCTGATTCTGTACTCCTATTGCTTGTTCCACCTCAGAATACACTTCTTTCAAGACAAATTAGAGATCAAGGATTTAAAGGATCTTTTGCTGGAGGAACTCCCATGCACAATCCAGGTGAAATAAATGCATCAAAAGGGGCTTTAGTAGGAGCGAAGGTAGTATGTCCTGAGGATAAATATCTAGATGGATTTAGAGAGAGCTATAAGAATAATTTTAAGATTGATCCCATTCCGGATAGTATCTACGGATATGACGCAATTAATATTATCGCTAATTCTGAAAGTGCTGAAAGCGTAAATACAAGTATTTCTAACATGAGAAGTTATAACGGCTTAGCAGGTACTTATCCTAAGAATGCGGATAACTCTTTTGAAGTGCCTGTAGTTTTGAAAACTATACAGGCTGATGGGAGTGTGAGGTAGATATTAATATCAACGGTCGCGGGTGATTGAAATGAATTGTGTGTGGAAAGTGGTGAGGGAAGGGAGGTTAGAGTTGTTCACCCCATAGACCTAAGTATTCCACTATACTTTGCACTTTAATATTATCTGGAATTAAGGATGCTAGCTTCTGATTTGCCTGATCTCTTGTTACTATAATGAGATTATCTGCTTTAAGCTCTGTTTTAGCGGCTAACAAAGCCCTAACTTCTCTTTTAATAGTGTCCTGACTAGATAGATCATAGCAAACTTGAATTGCCGTTAATTCATTTTTTTTATTTTCTAATACGAAGTCTACTTCATAACCATTTGAGGATAACCAGAATCCAAAATTAAATTTCTGCTTTAATAACTCTAGAAAGATAAAATTTTCCAGTGCTGCAGTAAATCTATTTTGCTTAGAAGAAACTTGATCAGCTAAAATAGGATCGATACAGTAGTTTTTTGATCTTCCTCGAATCTGTTTACGAAGAGAAGAAGAGAAGCTTCTAAGGGTAAAGAATAAATAAGCTTCCTTAAAATACGAAATATATTTAGCAATAGTTCGGGGGTCCTCAAGTCCAATTAGTTCCGCAGTGGTTATGTTGTTCAGTGTTCTAGTATTATCTCGTGCTAGTAAGTTTCCCAGCTCAAGAAGAGGTAAGGGCTTCCTTATTTTTTTTCTTTTTACGATGTCTCTGCTTATTATGTCGTTAAATAAGTATGGATAAATTTGAGTTGATTTTTCAAGAAAGGGCTTCGGAAACATGCCATATTGAAGCCCTTGATCAACAATATTACTGATTTTTGCGTATAGGTCAGTAGTTTGCTGTACTGTTTTAAGGTCACCAATTAATGAAGAGGCAATTTCATTTACCGAAAAAGGGAATAGTTCTAGCGTAACATATCTTCCTCCCAAAGAGGAGCCGAGTTCCGTGCTAAGCATCTCCGAATTTGAGCCCGTAATAAAAACCTTAAATTTCCTTTTTTCTGAAAAGTATCTTATCCAACGTTCCCATCCTATTACATTCTGAACCTCGTCTACAAAAAGTACAACATCCTTAGATTGGGAATCAGAAATTTGCTCTTGCCAAATTTGATCACAGAATTCAAAATCGGATAATTCAAAGGTTGCTAATCTGGGAGATTCAAGATCAATATAGAGAACATGATAGCTAGGTAATAGATTTCTAATCTGTCTTAGAAAGGTGGACTTACCACATCTTCTAACACCAGTTATTATGGTAATATCTGTTGTCTTTATGTGAACATTAACATCTACTATTCGCGCAATGAAAGGACGATCCTTTTTGAAATCTTCCAGCTCGTCTTTTAAAACTTGTCTTAGGTAGGTTTTGTCCATAAATGATGCTAGTTCTCTAATGAATATAGGTTGTTATAAGAATATCACGCATTAGGAGCGCCGTAAACACATAAAACTACTTTTTAAAGGCATTAGACGTGTATTAGCCCATCTTGCTTATTAAGTGCTTGTAATCAATAGACTTTGAAGGCGCATCTGGGAAACTTAACACTAAAGGTACTCGGGTAATTGAAATGAATTGTATGTGGAAAGTGGTGAGGGGAGGGAAGTTAGAGTTGTTTAAGCCATCTATTAAGATTAATAAACCTTAGCGTCCTCGGCTGTCTACCCTGAGTAAATCGAAGGGTCTCTGCGGTTTGTTTTAAAGATCATTTGTAGAAGAGCCCTTCCTACTATTAATAGTTTATTGATTATAACCAGTCATAAATAGAAGTTATTGTAGGGTTATAATTAATAAAAATATAATTAGTATCTACTTGGCTAATGTTTTTAGGCACTTATGTAGGGGTAAAGAGCAACTTATTCTAGTTCTCTTTCATTTAGTTCCCTACTAACTCCCCCATCTGTCTCAATCGTAAAAACACCTGAAGCTCCTTGATGATTCTCGATCTTATATAATTTGTCCTTTGCACATGCGGAATCTAGTTTACATTCGTGCAGTGCGGTTGTTAGCAAGAATGCGGAGTCATAAGCGTTTTTAGACAGAGAAGTTGATTGGTCCTTGAAATTTTCTTGATACATTCTTTCAAATGCCTGTTCTATATTTGTTTTAGCTGAGCCATCAGTACTTAAGTATCTTAGCCCTTTTTCACTTCCCCTCGCTGAAACAAACATGTTTTTGTCATTTGAATCCGTAGTACTATAAATAATCCCCTTATAACCCATATCTCGAATCTGTTTAATTGCGGTGCCTAACATCCCACCTAGGTGAATTAAAACCACTGCACCTGGATTATTTTTTCTAATTAGTAGAGCTTGAGTTTTAAAGTCAGTTTCACCAATCTTCGAAGAAGATAGTAAAGAAATTTTATTCTGGTCTTTTATCCATTCCTCTTTAAAACTATCTCGATATTCTATGCCCCACTGTGTTTCTAGATATAAGACCGCAACATTATCTGCTGATTTATATTTATCTATTGTTTTTGCTAACTCTCTTCCCTCGTTTGCAGTTTTCGGAGAAAGTGAGAATAGATACTCTTTAGGATCTAATATTTCTTTTATTGCTCCACTTTGAAATGAAACAATCTTTTTCTCTTCTATAAAGTCCATAGAAGGTAACATGCCAATTACGCAGTAACTATGAGAGATGCCATGAATCTTATCAATGGATGTTAATTTGTTAAGTGCTGTTTTGTATTCAATTGGAAGGCATGCATTTTCGTATACGACTTCTACCTTAATGCCACTCGACTTTAAGTCCTTAACTGCAAGCTCCGTTCCTCTTCGTATCTCATCACCGTAAGAAGCAAAGTCTCCACTAAGAGGAGCGAGGACACCTAGTTTTATAATCTCTTCTGCTTGGATTGAGCTGATAGAGATAATTGCGAGTAGGAATAAGATGTAGTGTTTCATAATTTATTTAATTTATTGGTAACAAAGTCATTGTGAGAGATGTCTCTTCTTTTGTTAATTTTGAGGACATCTATGGGAATAGAAAAATAGCTAGAGTACCTAACCTGCTGTAATCAGCTTATTTATTAACTTTACTAATTCGCAGATATCGTCTAAAATCTAGACATTATGAGTACGGATATTCTAAGAAAGTTCGGTTTAAGTGAGCAGGAAGCAAGAGCGTATCTTTCTATCCTGGAACTCGGTACTTCTACTATTAAACCTATCGCTGATAAGTCGGGCTTAAAAAGAACTTCAATTTATAATTTTATAGATAAGTTAATTTCTCTTGGTCTAATCTCTAGAACTGTTATCCGAGGTAGAAACTATTACTCCGCATTAAGTCCTGAGAAGCTACTTGAAATAGAAAAAAACAGGCTGAAGGAATTGGAAGAAAATCTTCCCTTTTTCTACTCTCTTTATCAGCAGTCTCCTAGTAAGCCTCGACTTAATTATGTTCAGGGTCCAGAGGCAATTGCAGAGTTGGTAAGAGAAGAAACAAAATGTAAGAAAGAAGCACTATATATATGGCCAGGGATAAGCGCACTTGATTCTATCGGAGGGGAGGGGGTGATGAATAAAATAGATAAAGAGAGAATAAAGAAGAAAATCTGGGTAAAAACTATAAGATTTAAGAAAAAAGATAAGCATTATGGACTTTCAGTAAATAGTCCAAAATACTTTAGGGATATGCGTTGGGCCCCGCCGGCAGTAGACATAAAAATGGGCTTAGGTATCTATGATACT
>JBILFC010000139.1:0-7779 GCA_044351785.1 Bdellovibrionota bacterium | reverse complement strand
ATTTGATAAATACTTTTCCCAAGGTATGTAGGAGCCATAAATGAGGTAGGGGAAAAGTTCAAGTCTTTTGTAGTCTGTTTTATTCTTTGTGTTAAGGATTATGCTCGAAAGACTCAAAGAAAAATGCCCAAATAGAACTGCTGAAATTAAAAATACACAAGATTTTCTAAAATTAACATACTTGTATATATAAAGAATCGTTGTGACTGTTAGCGGCAACAAAAAGCCAGTATGTCTAAATCCTGCTGTAAGAATTGTTAAAGGGAGGACTATGGTGAAAATTACTTTGCTTGTTGTTAGGGAGTCGGAATTTAATGTTTTCAATAGATAAAGGATTATCCCTAAGATTAAAATACCCTCGCTATAAGGAATATCTTTCCAAAGCGTAAGCATATATAAAGGAATTGTAGGGCACGTTATAAGTATTAATATGCTAAGAGTGATCCAAAATAAAGATACGCAACGCATTCTGCATATTGAAACGAGAAATGAAAATATTAAACTAAATAATATAATTTGAAATATAATTGGATAGCAAGGATTGCCAGAAAAAAGGGTAAATATACCCAAGTAAATTGTGTAAAATAGAGGTTTGTAATTAGAAATATTGCCTCTTTCTAATCCAACCATGAGAAAGCTATCAGCGGTAATCGCACCTGGCCACACTGCCGTAAGAAGAGAGCCCATTATCAGTAAATATATGGTGAGTGAAATGAGAAATGGTCCAAGGGTGAAGTTGTTCTTAAACAATGAAGAATTTAGTAATCTCTGAACTAGGAAGGAAATGTAAGAAATCCAAATTAATAGAAGTACAAGGCAAAAGATTTGAAATTTAGAGATGCTAGAATTAAACTTGTGATTCTTGGGAGAAATTATTAATCGGTCATTTTCGACGAATAGTTTTGTTTCGGTTGATTCTGAATCAGTTTTTAATGTTATTTTTTTAATTTTATCTGGGAAATTTAAATTCGGTGAGGATAGGGAAAGATTTTGTATGTGCGTATTCCAATATGGATGATTTATAATTAGTTCTTTTATGGAATTATCTTTTCTTATTGTGAGTATGTTGGTATTCGATATACGAATGAGGTTTCCTGCTTTTTGGTGTTCAGAATATAGATTCTCCTCCATTAGTGTTTTGCCGCCGACGGAGATTTTAACAGATCCAGATTTCTGATGATTTACAAACCCAATTGTGGCAGAGCGAAATGGTTCTTTAAGGATAAGGCTGTGGCCTTTAGTTAAGTATAAATTGTTAAAAACTCTTCTAATATTAGGTGGATTTTCAAGTTCTGAGAGATCAACGTCTTCGTTATTGTAATTTAAGCTATATATAAAGACCTCATTTTTATCTGAATTGATACTGGAAGAGTTAGTAATCTTTAAGCCGTTTGTGTCATTTTTATCTACTGAGGTTTTGTTAGAAGCTAGATAATAGGATTTTTCAATTTCGTTAAATCCAGCGCCCGTGTCCATTTGTAAGGAGAACTGAGTTGACGGTAGATCATCACCTTCTATAATGATTTTAAAAGGGGTATATGTTCTGTGCCCAAATAGAATGAATATTATAATTATAAATATGTTAAAGAGTAGTGTAGCAAATATTAACTTACTATTGGAAATATAGAATTGGTGAACAGCAAGGGTAATCGTGTTCAGATATTTTATATAAAGTAATAATAGGAAGAGTATTCCTAGAGATGCAAATATTAAGTCTATATAAATTAGCGGGTCTTTAAAGTACTTAGGTAATGTGACGATTAGTCGGTTTGAACTTTTATTGACTCTGTAGTTAAGCTCAGAAACTCCAAACGCGTTTTTTAGTGAAACTCTGTAGATAGGACTGCCTTTAGTAATATTCTTTATATAGAATGAATGGGTATGAATCGGATTAATCCAAAATCTTGTAATAGTTTTATCGTTTTCTAAATACGATTCTGAATTTTGAGAATTTAAAATGAGAGTTTTAACTAACGTTTTGTGTTGATTAAAAAGTGAAACTTCTAGATTTTGAGAGTTTTGATGGTATAAAGTTAAGCATATTTCTATCTCACGCTCTTTATATAGGGTGCCACTTAGTAAAATAGTGAATATTAAAATTCCTAGTAAGGTAATAAGTTTGTTTTTTAATATTACTTCAAACATTTACCCGCGCTCAGCGCCGCCAAGTAGATAGATTCCAAGAGAGCCCATGAGCACGTTTGCAGCAAATACTCCCAATAGAATGGGTATGAATCCAGCGCTGGCAAATGAAATTGAAAGTGCATGAAGGATATAGTAAGCAAATCCTAAGCTAACTCCTATAATAAAGTTCTTAGTCACTGATCCTTGCCGTGAATTCTTTATAGAGAAAGGGATTGCAAGTAGGCTTGCTATAATACATACAAGCGGAAAACTTAGCTTAGATAATAAGTCCACCTCGTAAGCACGTGTTGGTACGCCTTCGGATTTAAGTTTATTAATATAGTTTTTTAGATCAATAAAGCTAAATGTATCTGATTCTCTTTGTAAGTCGTATAAATCGCGCGGAGTTTTTTGTGTTTCAAAGGGAGTTCTCTCGAACGAATTAATTGTAAATTTTTCTCCTGAAGGGCCACCAGATTCTATTACACTATCAAGATTCCACTTGATGTAGGGAGAATCAAAATATGTGCCTTTTATAGCGTCAATTCTTCTATGTAATCTAAAATCAGGAGTAAAGTCTAGAATGGTAACACCATTAATCGTTCTTTCTACGGTATCATAGAAACCAATATTGATTACAGAGTTGCCTTCTCTATACCAGAAATTACTCCTATCAAGTGAACCAGTTAAATGTTTCTGTTTTATCTCAAACTGAAATATTTCTTCGCCTCTTTGCGTAGCATAAGGAACCATGAATTCCCCATTTAAGAACATGATACCCGATAAAATAACGCTAAAAAGCAGAATAGGCTTATAAATCTGCTTGATACTAAGTCCGCAAGCTCTCATGGCAGTAATTTCACTTTTTTGCGTCAATCGGCCAACGCTAACAAGTGTAGAAATTAATGTGGAGATGGGAAGCATTAACTGTATGATTAAGGGAATTTTAAGTCCTAAGTAAGAAAGAGCAGTTAGTAAGGGGGTATCATGAGAGAGGAAGACTTTCATCCTTTCAAAAGTATCGAAAACTAAAAACAATCCTGTTGACGCAAGGACGGATAGAATTAGAATATTTAAGAATTCACTTAATAGATATTTTTCAAGTATCTTAGAAGGGACTATATAGGATAGTAGATTTCTCATGTTAGGACTTCTCTACTTTCTTGCTGAATTTTCGTTGCAAGATTGAAAATAATACTTCAATCTGACTAATGACTGAGATCCACTGTTCGCTACTTACTTTCTTATAAAGAAAGATCCCAACTATAAGAAAAAATAAATTAGGTAACCACATTAAAATTTCTATATATTGTCCTATATTTTCACTTAATGCTGAGACCAGAGCGAAAAGCATATAGTAGGACACAATTAAAAGTATTCCAATTATAAAACTTAGACTAAGTGCCCATTTGCTAGCTCCCCGGCTAGGCTGAATACCCAGTGCAAAAGCAAGTAAACCTACTGCCATGCAGCTGAGAGGTAGAACAAATCGTTTTTGTAGTTCAACCCTAACTCTTGAAAGATGAAAAGCTAGTTTCTCGTCCGGCTTAGCTTTTAGGCTAGCTTTAACCTCCCCCATGTTTTTAATTAGCTCGGCGGTCGACATCTCAGAAGTCTTTTTTCTTTGTACCGCATCTGAAGAGCCGCTTAGTTCTTCTTCGGTTAGTGTTATTGAATTACTTGAGTAGTATGTTTGTGAGATATTGGTGCCGGTGCCTTCCTGCATGCTTCCATCAAATAGGTCAATTGTTACAGTTCTGCTACCCTCATAGCTTTTGAATTTTGCATCTTTAGCGAAGAAAAGTTTCTGAGATTCTGGATTCCTTTGATCGCCTATGATTACATCCTTAAGTAGGTCGCCATTATTCAGGACTTCTCTTGCATATATAGTTAAAGGTCCTACGGAATTAAATGCACCAGCAACTAGTCCTGAGCTTGCTTGTTGAGTGGCTAGGCGAAATAAACCAAGGTTAAGCTGATAGCTTGCCCAAGGTCTAATTATCGTTGAGATTAATAATGCAACTATGCTTATTCCAATTATAAACCCAGATACTGGGTAGAGAAGTCTTTTTAAACTCAGACCTACTGAGCGCATAACAACAAGTTCGCTATCAGCGGAGAGCCTACCAAAACCGACTATGATAGATAGTAGGCAGGCCATTGGAAATGCCATCTCCAGAAACTGAGGTACGATGAGCGAAAATAAAGAAGCAATATCTAAAAGACTAGCTGTTTTCTTTACAATAAGTTCGACTAACTTGAGGCTCTTTGCGAGGAACAGAAGTCCAGTAAAGACAAATAGTATGGCTAGGAACGGTGTTAACAGTTCTCTAATTACGTAGCTATACAGTAAGGGGGGAGTGAAACGATTTCTGTTTAAAAATAGTGTCCGTAGATTACTTTTAAACATGTTTTATTTGAATTTAAATTGAAAGCGGGGATGAAATACATCATCCCCGAATAAAGAAGGTCAAACTAAGAATTAAGCCAATAAGAATTACGCCAATAAGAATTATGGAAGTAGCTTTCTAGCGAATGCATCCTTACGTCTTTTCTTAAAGGACTCTTTGTCCTTTCTTTTCTTTCTTTCTGAAGGCTTTTCATAGAATCTTCTTGCCTTAAGTTCTCTAAAGATTCCTTCTCTGATGAGTTTCCTTTTTAGAACTCTCATCGCCTTCTCTAAATTATTGCCACCTACAATTATCTCTATCATTTTAGATCGACTCGCCTTTATACCGCTGTGTCAGTTAATAAAAGCCCTTAGGCTCCTGAATTATCCGAGGGTTCTTACTAAAATATAGAAGGAAGCGCAAATCATGGCTTTGGGTCTTACTAAAGACCATTAAATGGTTTATAACTCGTATATATTTATAGTATTATCGTATCTAGTTGAAATTATTAAGTTTTTATGACTACCCCAACTCTGGCTACAGCTTCTAACCTCCTAGAAATGTTAGAATTTAGTTTAATTAATGCGCCGAAAATAGAGACTTCTAGCCTACCTATGAATGGAATGCTGGAGATTATTAGACAAGTTCGACTGATCGTAGAGCAAAATCAGCCTATTTTGGAGAAGAAGACTAATATTCAAGATGAAATGTTTGATAACAGCTTTTTCGGCATTAATGGTAAGACCATTGTTGGTAGATCTAATTTAGGCTTAGAATTAGAGACTGAAAAGATATCACGATCGGATTCTGAAATACCTGGGGGTAACCAGAGCATAAATTATCGACCAAAGGTTAGAACAGTGCCGCCAGAGGTAAGAGGGAAAATTCGAGAATTAGTAGGCATAGAATCTGAAGAAACTTTTTAATCTAGTTAAATTATGAATAGGTTCTTACTTAAGTTCTGGGCATTATCTTTTGTTATAAGTTCAATTTCTTGTTCTGTCGGAACAAGTAGCAATACGCCGGATCAATCCTTTTCGGATGACGATATTCTTATAGATGCACAGTTAGCAAATGCTAGATATTTATTCTTAAAGTCAGAACTTCTAGCGAGAGATGGTCGAGGAGAAGAAGCGATTTCAGCTCTTCAGGAGGTAAATAAAATAGAGAAGGAGACTTCTTCCGCTGTTTTGTTTGAGCTAGCTGAATCATATTTGAGGGCGGGTAAATATCAAGAATCTCTAGGTGCTATTGATAAGGCTATTCACATAAAGGCTGAGAACGAAGGGTACTTAAGGTTTAAGGCGGGTGTTCTGTCCGCTATGGGGCGTGGTCAAGAAGCGATCGATGTTTATAAGGTATTAATAGTTAAAGCAGACGGGTCTGATGAAGAGGCATTTTTGCTTTTATCAGGTCTATATCTTCAAGTTGGAAATACTGAGGGTGCCTTGCAAACTCTGGAAGGACTAGTAAAGAAGAATCCAAAGAGTGTGCCTGCGAGGTATTATTTAGCAAAACTTTTTGCGTCCTTAAAAGAGTTCGATAAATCTGAAGCAGCATATCTGGAGGTTCTAAATTTACAGAAAGCAGAGCCTGTACAAATGGAATACGTAAAGGTTTTAGTTCTAAACAAGAAAACCGAGAAGGCAATTGAAGTTTGCAGAGAAATAATCAAGGGGAATCCAACTAACGCAAAAGCACGAGAGATGTTAGGTGAATTATTATTGGGTACAAAGAAGGTAGATGAAGCTATAGAAGTATTTAGGGATGCGGAATCAAATGAGATTGACCCAGTTAAGATGAAATTAAGGGTTGCTGTATTGAAGCTACAAATTAGGGATTTTTCAGGTGCAGAGAATGAACTCAGATTGTTGCTAGCGGAATCCCCAGAGAACGATACTGCAAAATATTATTTAGCAACGGCTGTGGCTTCTCAGGATAGAATTGATGAAGCATTAGAAATAGTGCGTTCCATAAAAGAAACAAGTGAGCATTATAAGAAAATGCGTGGTTTCGGTGCATTCCTTCTTAGGGAACAGGGTAAATATGAGGAAGCGATTAAGTTAGTAGATGAAGGACTAGATAATCTAAAGGATGATGTAGAACTTTTAGGTTATAAAGTTGCTATTTATAAAGAGATGGGAGAGCTTGATAGTGCTTATGATAGTCTGAAGCAGATTTCAGTGATGCAACCAGAGAATGATCAGCACCTTTTTAATCTGGGAGTTTTTGAAGAAGAAAGAGGACATAGATCAGCAGCACTAGATTATATGGAAAAGTCTATTGCTTTGAATCCTCGTAATGCTAATGCTTTAAACTTCTTAGGGTACTCTCTAGCGGAAGCGGGGGAAGATTTAAGTAGAGCAGAGGAGTTGATTAAAAGAGCTTTAGAAATTGAGCCGAATAATGGGTATTTCTTAGATAGCTTAGGTTGGGTCTACTTTAAGAGAGGAGACTATAAGAATGCGTTGTCTCAACTTGAAAAGGCTGTAGAGATTGTGCCTTCAGATGGACTTATTCTAATGCACCTCGGTGAAGCCTATATAAAAATGGGAGATAATACGAAAGCGAAAGTTATACTTAATAAATCTCTTCAGATCTTAGAAATGGATAGTAAGGAAGAAGAGAACGCTGAGGCTGTGCGCACTTTATTAGAGAGTATTAAATAAAAGTAGAATTTGTACACTCAACAAGCCTTATTTTTATTGCTATTATTCCTTGCCTCTTGTGGGTCAAAAACTATCTTGGTTCAGGATCTTGATACATGGCAGACTCTAAATGATGAGCAAAAGCAGCAAGTTTTATTGGAGATAGAGAGCAACAAAAGCTCTGAACTTTCTCTTAGACATAGAATCAATTTAATAACTCCGATAGAGAAAAGATCTTTTGAACAAATTTTTGTCTCTAAAGACGAGCAGATGTCTCTTAGTTTTTTCTCCCCAGCTTATATTAAGTTACTGTATAGATTGGTTGATGGGATAAGTAGTGACATATTAATTGATTATCAGTCTCAGTATGTATACCAATTGGAGGAAATGAATTCTATTAGCTTAGGTGAGTTGACTCTTTCAGGAGTGGGGAAGGTGTATCCTGAAGTTGTGAGAGGGAAGTTATCCGCTAATACTATTATGGAAGCGAAAGCCAATAAAAATCACGTTTTAAAGCGTAGCCCTGATGGTAAATCTTTCTATTTGAAACTTGAACACTCTGCTTATAGCGTGGAGTATAGAATAGTTAAAAGTGATGCTAATATACTTTGTTTGCA